>PMFY01000179.1 GCA_003157945.1 Acidimicrobiaceae bacterium
ATCCGGTGCTGGTGAAGCGGGTGATCGGACTGCCCGGCGAGACGATCTCCCAACAGGGGTCGACGATCACCATCGACGGCGTCCCCCTGGCGCAACCGTGGCTGCCGCACCCGACGGGCGACTGTGCGCTGCCGTCCAAGGCGGTGGCGACAACGAAGATCCCACCGGCCCAGTACTACGTGATGGGGGACTGTCGTGGGGACTCGGCGGACAGCCGCTTCTGGGGGACCGTGCCGGTCGGGAACATCATCGGCAAGGTCACGGCGGTCGTGTGGCGGGACGGGCATCCCTGGCTGCACTGGTTCTGATCCGATCGGGGAGCGCCTCCGGTCAGTCGGGCACCCGTCCGGTGGCGATCCCGTCCGCGGTCCAGCCGAACGGACTGGTGCGTACCGTCGACCAGCCTGGCGGGTTCGACTCCCGCACCTCGACGGTGATCCGGCCACCCTCGAGCATCGGGCCGTCCAGCCGCACCACCTCGTAGGCGTTCGCCGACCCCCGGGTCCGACTGCTGATCGCGGTACCGGCCACCAGGGCGAGTGCCCGACGATGGACCCCGGGCGCGTCGAGGTCCACGACGTGGGCGGTCGGTGTATGCGTGTGGCCCGACAGCAGGATGGCGACCCCGGCCTCGGCACAGGCGCCGACCAACCGGTCACGTCCGGAGAATCCGGACAGTCGGGCCGGCAGCACCGGATGGTGGGTGACCACCAGCCGCCAGGCCCCGGGTGGAGCGTTCCCCAGGACGTCCCGGACCCGCGCCACCTGGCGGGAGGAGACATGGCCGGCCTTCCATCGCCAGGAGGGCATCGTGTCGAGTCCGACGGCGACCAGTCCCTCGATGGCGACGACCGGGTCCAGGTCGCCGGTGATCGTGCGCTCGTAGTCCCGGGCCCCCGCGAGCAGCCGCCGGGGAACATTGACCAGGGGGAGGTCGTGGTTGCCCACGACGGTGAGGACGGTGGCGGGGAGCTGGTCGATGAAGCCGCGGGCCTGGTCGAACTGGGCCCGCCTGGCGCGTTGGGTCAGGTCCCCCGAGATGACCACCAGGTCGGGTCCGATAGCGGTGATGTCGGCCACCAGTGCGTCGACCAGGCCCTGGCGGTGGGCTCCGAAATGGATGTCCGACAGGTGGACGACGACCGGCACCTGTGCACTATCGCATGCGGACCGTCGGGGGAGCCGGGGCCGCACGGCCCCGGTGCCGCGTCGATCAGCCGCCCGTTCCCGGATGTCACCGCTGGTCCACAGGAACTGCGGCCGGAGGGACCCGGCCCCACGGTGGGATGCATCGGGACCACCGGTCGTGAGACACTGCCGGGCGTGGAGTGGGTCACATCCGCGTGGTGCCCGAGGCGATGAAGGCACCCCCCAACCGGATCAGCTGGCGTGAACGCGCCTGTGCCCTCGGTGCGTTGGCGTGCGGACTGGTCCTCCTCGGCCTCCTCATCGGCCTCGTCGTGCGCAATCTCGGCTTCCTCGTGCTCGCCCTCGCCGGGCTCGGTCTGGCCGTCGCCGGAGCGTGGTGGGCGATCACCGAGCGGCTGCCCCGCCGGGCCGTCGGGATCGCCGGGGCGGTGGCGGGCGCCGCGACGATCGTCGTCGCACTGGTCCGGTCCACTCCGTCGGGCGACCAGGTCGGCCTCCGGGCGGCGCTGCTGGTCGCGCTCCTCGGGGGTGCCGTGGGCCTGGGCCGCATGGCGCTCGCCCGGGACCTCCATGCGCACGACGAACTCCGGCCGGTGCCCGTCGCCCGTCCCGAGCACCCGGTACTCCTCTGCAATCCCTGGTCGGGCGGGGGAAAGGTGGAGAAGTTCGGGCTGGCGGACCTCGCCCGCGGGATGGGCGTCGAGGTCGTCATGCTCGAGCGGGGCCTCGACCTCGAGGCACTGGCGCGCGACGCCATCGCCCGCGGGGCCGACTGTCTGGGCATGGCCGGCGGAGACGGCTCACAGGCCCTGGTCGCCTCCATCGCCATCGAGCACGACCTGCCGTTCGTCTGCGTGTCGGCGGGGACCCGCAACCACTTCGCCCTCGACCTGGGCATCGACCGTGACGACCCCCGACGGAGCCTGCACGCGTTCCGTGACGGCATCGAGCGGCGCATCGACTACGCCACGGTGGGCGGCCGGCTGTTCGTCAACAACGTGTCGCTCGGCATCTACGCCACCATCGTGCAGCAGGAGGGCTACCGCGAGGCCAAGTCGGAGACGACCAGGACGCTGCTCCCGGAGCTGCTCGGACGGACGACGGAGCCGTTCGACCTCCAGTTCACCGATCCGGACCGGGGGGAGGTCGACGGCGCGTTCCTGATCCAGGTGTCGAACAACCCCTATGTGCTCGGCGCGACACTGGACGCGTCCCAGCGCCGTCGGCTCGACAGCGGCACGCTCGGCGTCGTGGCCATCTCCGCCAGCACGGGAGCCGAAGCCGCGGAGGTGTTCACACTGTCGGCGATCGGCCAACGGCGACGGAGCCGGCACTGGCACGAGTTCACGGCCGAGCGGTTCGAGGTGCGGTCGAGGTCCGGGAAGGCGTATGCCGGCATCGACGGCGAGGCCCTCGAGCTCGAGACGCCGCTCGAGTTCCGGATCCACGGGCGTGGTCTGCGGCTCCTCGTCCCCGAGGGGAACCTCACGGCCGCCGAGCGACGCCGGGCCCGGGACATCTCCGCTCGTGACCTGGTCGACATCGCCCGTGGTCGCGACCCCCGGGCGGCGCCGGACTCCTGAGTGCATCCGACTCCTGTGTGACGGGCGCAGCCGTGCCGCCGACCACCGGGGGTGTGGTCGAACCGGTTCAGTGGATCCCCCCGTGCCCGGTCAGGTCGACGACCCAGGTGGCCGCGTCCTCGACCCCGTCGGAGGGAGACTCCACCACCACCAACTGGTCGACTCCCGAGTGTCCCAGCTCGGTGGGGACCTGGGGCGTGCCGTGCCGGGTCGATACGGCCGTGTCGGCCGTCGCCGCGTCCCGATCCGGCTGGCGACACAGTTCGGACAGCGTGTCGATCCGTTCCCCGACCTCGTCCATCGGGAGATCGCAGCCGTACCAGCGATCGCCGTACCGGGCGACGCGGTCCGGGGCGGCATCGCTGCTCCCGCCCGGGACCACCGGGATGGTTCCCCCGCGGTGGGGCGTGGAGCAGCGGCGCACCCGGTCGAACCGATGGTGTCCGGACGGGACCGAAGGAGGGGCGGAGCCGCGCAGAGTTCGGGCCTTCTCACCGCACAGGGCGAACGGCTACGT
Source organism: Acidimicrobiaceae bacterium (assembly GCA_003157945.1). Next base: position 3,250 of record PMFY01000179.1, read on the forward strand.
CACCGTGAGGCAGCCCGAGCAGACGACCTTTCCGCCGTCGGGATTCTTCACCGTCACGTTGTAACTCCCGGCGGCGATCGTGCTCGGCAATTTGACGGACAGGTCCAGCTGCGTGGAACTGACGACGGTGGAGGCGATGGCGATGCCGTCCTGGCTGACCACCTTCAGCCCGGACTCGAATCCCGTCCCGGTGGCTGTGACCGTCTGGCGAGTGGTGCTGATGGCGAGTGAGTCAGGGACGAGTGAGGTCAGGGTCGGATTGACGACCGGCTGGTGGACGGTCAGGCAGTCCGTACAGGAGTCCACTGTCGGAGGGGAACCGGCGAAGGCGATCGAGACGTCGCGCGCTCCAGGGCTGGCGGAGGCCAGTGCGGTGAGCAGGACCTCCAGCTTGGTGGAGGAGAGCACCTTGACCTTTCCGCTCGTCACCCCGCCGCCGCCGACCGTGGCGACAGCTGGTGGGGTGAAGCCGCTGCCGGTGATCGTGACCTCGTCGGATGCACCCGGGGCGATGGTGGAGGGCGACACACCGGTGAGGGCCGGCCCCGTCGTCGAGACCTCATAGTCGGTCAATCCGATGTGCGGCCCGGCGCCCAGGATCATGTCGTCGCCGACGAAGACCGCCTGTCCGAACAACGGCGACTGCGGCGTGGCGACGAAACCCACGATGGCGCCGGTGGCTGCCGACAGCAGGTAGACACCGAGCCCGGAGGCGAGACCAGGTCCGTCGACGCAGGGGATGGTCGCCGGCGAACATGCGGCATAGGTCTGCGCCGTGACGAGTCCGCTACCGTCCTCGGTCGGACTGCCGACGATGGCTCCGTTGAGCCCGGTCTGCCACACCACGGCACCGGTGTCCGGATCGAGTGCCTGGACCGACCCCATGTAGGTGGTGCCACCGATGGTGGTGTCGTTGCCACCTCCCTCGATGAGGTCGGTGCCGTTCCAGATCGCGGCGGAGTCGCACTCGGTGGCACCGGACACGTACGGAGCCGTCATGCGGTACTTCCACACCGGCCCGGCGGCCAGGTCGTTCTGGTCGAAGGCGTAGTAGTAGCCGTTCTTGTTGCAGTCGCCGACCATGGGTGTCGTGACGCCATCGATCGTCGCCGAGAAGTCGGTGGGGGAGCCGCCGAAGTCGCTGTCCCGGATCCGCTGGTCGGCCGGCACCTGCCAGAAGCTCTCGAGGGCCAGCGTGGTCGGGTCGAGCTTCACGATCGACTCGTCGTACAGCGGCTGGTCGGTGTTGACGTCGCCGTTGCCGGTGGAGGCGATGATCGATCCGTCGGCCGCCATTACCGGGCTCGACCACATGCTCCCGCCGAGTTGGCCGGCCGGCTGGTCGAGCCAGGTGGCGACGGTGGATCCGGTGGACTGGCTGAAGGCGACCAGACCGCCCACGACGACGCTGTCGCCGCACGACGAGATCCCGACGTAGACGTTGCCGTTGGCCACCAGGGGTGAGCTGTAGGAGTAGTAGTCGCCGATCGGGTAGTTGGGAGGATCGATGAGACCCTTCCAGTCCACGGCCCCCGTGGCCGCATCGAGTGCGTAGAGGTACCCGTCGGGAGAGTTGACGTACACGGTCAGCTTGCCCGTTGCGGGATCGGTGGACACCGCCGCGGTCGCCAGGACGCCCCGGACGCCGGGTCCGCATGCAGCCGGAATGGTGACGGTGGCCAGGAACTCCGACCACAGCACCTGATGGGTGGTCTCACCCAGCGCGTAGAAGTACCCGTCCATCGCGCCGATGTAGACGACACCGTTGACCACGGTCGGGCTCGCAAGGAGGTTGGAAGCGCCCGCATTCGGGGATGGAGGAACCACCCAGTTCCAGTCGGGGGCCAGTTGGCCGGCGTTCGCAGGGGTGATCGACGTCGCACTCGGACTGTACGAGTCGTGCCCGGAGCCGTTCAGGAAGGAGGGCCAGTTCGAGCCGCCCGACGTGTCCGGACCGACGGTCAGGCAACCTTGGCAGTTGGACGTGCCGCCATCGGTGTTCGTGACGATGACGTTGTAGGTGCCGGGTGCCTCGACGTCGGAAACGGTCACCGACAGCTCGAGTTCGTCGGCACTGACGAACGTGGTCGACAGGGTAATTCCGCTGTGGCTGGTCACCCTGGCGCCCGTCGCGAAGCCGGTTCCCGTCAGCGTGACCGCCTGGGCATCCGATCCGGCCGGAAGTGAGCCGGGGGTGACGGCCGTGATCTTGGGTGCCGAGGTGGCACCGGCCTCCGCCCCCGCCGCCCCCGAACCCGCGACCGCCAGCGCCAGGAGCACGATGCTCCGGAAGATGACCGTGCTTCTTGACGTCCGCCGATGATTCGTCGCGATCACCTGCCCGAGCTGTTCGAATTCGGGGCGACGCTGAGCGCGTTCTCAGCGACGTCCCGCAGACGCTATCTTCCTGCGTCGATCGCGGCAACGGTTGGTGACGGTTCCCATCGCTTCGACCACAACCAGGGAGAAGTGTGGCGACGACTGCCACCGAACGTGGTCGGACGTCCGGGCTGGCGGCCGGGATCCTACGGGTCCGTCTCCGAGTGACCGGTGCGCACCATCCGCCATCATCGGCGCAGACCTCACCGGAGGTCCTCCTCGCCGACCCCTGATCCTGTGGACAGAGGCTGGTATCCGGCCTCACGCCGACGACAGGAGTCGTCATCCGGGGTCCCGCCCGGCCCTGTTGCGCAGTGGGCAGAAGACCTCTCCGCGTGATGAGGTCTGCCATGCTGTCGGCCATGGCGGCTCGTCAGAAGTGGGACCCCCGAGCGTTCCTCCTGCTCGGCGGCGTAGCGTTCCTGCTCGCGGCCTGTTCCTCCGGCTACCCGATCCGCGTCACCACCGAGGAACCTCTGGTCGGAGCGGTCGTACCGACCAACATCTTGTGCAACGTGTCGGGAGGCACCACGACCGCTACCGGCTACTCGGCCGGTCCAGCCACCGTCGTCTTGGTGCTCACCGTTCGGAACGCAGCGAGACAGATCGTGGGGATGAGCCCGACAGTAACCAGGGACGTCCCGTCGGGACATACATGGAACTGGACGTTGCGTGCCCACACCGGGACCTCGGTGCCCACCGGGTGTGTCGTCCGCACCGTCGGCTCGACCAGACCGGTCGCCACCCCATAGGAAGATCGGGCATCCCCGACGTGCCGTCACACGCCGGCTGACGTCGCCCAGATCGCCGAAGTCGTGCCGGATCGGCACCAGCCCATGGGGTGGGTCGGCGGGGTACTGGGACCGATTCCACCCTGGGGGTCTGGGATAGGGGGGTCTGCCTACTCGAACGCCCTGAAAATCGATTCCTGGATGTGCCCCGGCTGCAGGCCTACTCGGTACTGATTTTCTCTAGCTTCTGCAGGCTCGCCGCCATGGACTCACGTACCGAATTGGTCCCGTTGATCCAGGCCCCGCCATCACGTAGGAGGTCCTCAGGCAACGGACCGCAATCAAAGACCTCGGTGACGACGGTCGAGTCTTCGCCGTCCGGAGTGAGTATGTAGCCCCAGCGGTAGCCCGCAGGAATGCCGACTTTGGACGGATCATCACCCTCAGCCCGAGAAGGGTCTCCGGGAGCCGGTT
>PMFY01000342.1 GCA_003157945.1 Acidimicrobiaceae bacterium
GTCACCCACTTCGTGGCCGGCCTCGGCACGTCCGGGACCCTGCTCGGGGTGGGCCGCTACCTGAAGGAGCAGAACCCGGACATCAAGGTCCTGGCCATCGAGCCGCCGGCCGGCGAGCTGGTGGACGGGTTGCGGAACCTCGACGACGGCTACATCCCGCCGATCTTCCTGGACAACGACGGCGCCGAGTTGCTGGACGGCAAGCGGATCGTGCGTCCGCGCGAGTCCATCGAGTGGACCCGCCGCCTCCTGGAGGTCGGCATCTTCGCCGGGCTCTCCTCGGGCGCCATCCTGGCCGGGGCCGTCAAGACGGCCGCCACCCTGGAGTCGGGCGTGATCGTCACGGTCTGCTGCGACGCCGGATGGAAGTACCTCTCCACCGGGGCCTGGACGGACGACCTGGATGCCGTCGAGGCCCGGGCCAAGCAGATCACCTACTTCTAGGTGCGGCGCCGGCGTCACCCGACCGACCGCGGCACGGCGTAGCCTGCAACGATGGGTCGACCCGCCGCACGCCGCCCCGCCCCGCCTCCGGACCCCGGTGACGAGGTCGTCCTGACCGTCCTGGGCTGTGACGGCAGCTGGCCGGGCCCCGGCGGCGCCGGCAGCGGCTATCTGCTCCGCGTGGGCGGGACCCACCTGCTCCTCGATGCCGGCCCCGGCACCTTCGCCGTGCTCCAGACGCTTGTCGACCCGAGTGAGGTCGACGCCGTCGTCATCAGCCACCACCATGCCGACCACTGGACCGACCTCTACGCCGTGGACACCCAGGCGCGGTTCGGCGGTCGCCGCAGCCCGCTGCCCGTCTACGCCCCGGCCGAGGTGGCCCGACGGGCCGACCCCGAGCGGACCCCGCTACTCGAGTGGCACGACGTGACCGACGGCTCTCGGGCCGGTGTCGGCGAGGTCTCGTGCGCCTTCCACCGGACGGACCATGCCGACGAGACCCTCGCCGTCCGCGTCGACGGCGGCGGCCGTGCGCTCGGCTACTCTGCCGACACCGGGCCGGACTGGTCGCCGGACGTCCTCGGCAGCGGGCTCGACCTGCTGCTGTGCGAGGCCACCTACACGGCCGAGCACGAGGGGACCGCCGGCCACCTGAGCGGTCGTCAGGCCGGTGCCGCGGCACGGGCCGCCGGTGCCCAGCGGCTCGTGCTCACCCACCGGTGGCCCACGGTCACCGCACGGGCGGTGGTCGAGGAGGCCGAGGCCGCCTTCGGCGGCCCGGTGGAGCAGGCAGCGATCGGAAAGGAGTTCACACTGTGAGCGAGGCAACCAAGCGGGCCGACGGCCGGGGGATCGACGAGCTGCGGACGGCGTCCTTCGAGCGGGACTTCACCGTGTTCGCACCAGGGTCGGTCCTGGTGTCCATGGGCCGGACGCGGGTGCTCTGCACGGCGTCGGTCGAGGAGCGAGTGCCACCGTGGATGCGTGGCTCCGGCAAGGGTTGGGTGACCGCGGAGTACTCGTTGCTGCCGGGGTCGACCGGGGAGCGCGTGACCCGCGAGGCCGCCAAGGGCAAGCAGTCGGGCCGGACCCAGGAGATCCAGCGGCTCATCGGCCGCTCGCTCCGCTCGGTCTGCGACATGGTGACCCTCGGTGAGATCCAGGTGACCGTGGACTGCGACGTCCTCCAGGCCGACGGGGGCACGCGTACGGCGTCGATCTGTGGCGCCTACGTCGCCCTCCACGACGCCATGACCCGCCTGGTGCAGAAGGGGACCCTCCGGGCCAACCCGCTGACCGAGGCCGTGGCTGCGGTGTCGGTGGGGGTGGTCGACGGTGTCTGCATGCTGGACCTCCCCTACGAGGAGGACAGCCGGGCCGAGGTCGACATGAACGTGGTCATGACGTCGTCGGGACGCTTCATCGAGGTGCAGGGCACCGCCGAGGGCATGCCGTTCACCAAGGCGGAGCTCGACGAGATGCTGAGCCTGGCCGAGCACGGGATCGCCCAGCTGCTCGACCTGCAGACGGCCACGCTGGCCGAGCCCCCGACACCGCGTTGAGCGGGGCCGTGGTCGCCATGCCCGGGCCCACCTTCGTGCTGGCCAGTGCCAACGCCGACAAGGCGGCCGAGATCGTCGCCATCCTCGGCGCCGTGCCGGGGCTGACGCTGCTGCCCCGGCCGGCTGACGTCCCCGACGTCGACGAGACCGGGGAGACCCTCGAGGACAACGCCCGCCTGAAGGCCCGCGCCCTGTGCGAGGCCACCGGCACGTCGGCGGTGGCCGACGACACCGGGCTCGAGGTCGACGCCCTCGGCGGGGCGCCCGGGGTGTACTCGGCGAGGTTCTCCGGTGAGGGGGCCAGCTACGCCGCCAACGTCGCCAAGCTCCTGTCCGAGCTCGAGCGGGTCGGGGCGATGGCCCCCGAGGCCCGACGGGCCCGCTTCCGCAGCGTGGCCTTCGTGGCGCATCCCGACGGCACCGAGGTCTGGGTGGAGGGCGAGGTCACCGGGGTCATCACCCCCGAGGCCCGGGGCCACGGCGGGTTCGGCTACGACCCGGTCTTCGCCCCCGACGGGTTCGACGGCCGGACCTTCGCCGAGATGTCCGCCGACGAGAAGCACGCCGTCTCCCACCGGGGGCGGGCGTTCCGTGCCCTGGCCGACCGGCTGACAGCCGACGGCGCGGCGGGGCCGGCGTCGTGACGTCGTCCCGGGTGCGGACCGTCGCGGAGTCGGCCCGGCGGGCGCTCATCGACGTGGCCGCCGGCCACGACCGGGTCCGGGCCGTGCTGGCCCGCGCCGGAGGCGAGCTGGTCGCGGTGACCGACCGGGCGACGGCCATGGCCGAGGCCCGCCGGGCCGGCGTGCCCGACGCCTACGGCGGCTCCTACTTCGGCGAGGGACGGGACGCCCTCGGCGACCGCGAGGGCCGTTCCGGGTACGCCCGCTACGACCGGATCGCCTCCAACGCCGACGTCGCCGGCTGGCTGCTCTGGCGCAACTTCCGGGTGACGAACTCGCTCGACGTCGGGTGCGCCACCGGTTACCTCGTCGAGGTCCTGCGGGAGCGGGGGATCGACGCCCAGGGCTGTGACCTGAGCGCCTACGCCATCGACCACGCCGCCCCCGGGGCGGTCGGCCACGTCCGGGTGGCCAACCTGTTCGCCGGCCTGCCCTGGCCCGACGGCACCTTCGACCTGGTCACGTCCCTCGAGATCCTGGAGCACCTGCCGCCGGACCGGGTGCCCGACGCCCTGGCCGAGCTCGCCCGGGTGTGCGGTGGCTACCTGTACGCCACCATCCCCTCCTTCGGACCCAACCGGTCCGGACCCGACGGCCACTTCGAGGGCAAGGTCCGTCCCGGGCGGGTGGACCACTACTACGGTCTGGGGCCCGACTACCGGGGTCCGGTGCCCGAGCCCGACCTCGCCGTGGACGCCGAGGGCGAACTCGTCGAGGGCCACCTCTGCATCGCCTCGTTCGAGTGGTGGACCGAGCGGTTCGCCGAGGCCGGGTTCACCCGGTGCGTCGACGTGGAGGAGCGGCTGTACGCCGACATCGAGCCGGCGGATCTCGCCCCCTTCTGGAACCTCTACGTGTTCCGCCTGGAGGGGGCCGACCCGGCCGTCGTCGAGCCACGGGAGCCCGGTCGGACCCTGGCCGAGCTCGGCCTGGAGCACCCCCTGCTCGATGCCTGAGTGCGCCCGGACGCCCCGGGGCGCGCCATGATGCACCAATGACCGACGCCATCCCGTCCATCTTCTCGACCTACGACGACTTCGCCC
>PMFY01000189.1 GCA_003157945.1 Acidimicrobiaceae bacterium
TCGGCACCCAGACGCTCGACGTCGTCGCCCGGGATCCTGAGCGCTATCGGGTCGTGGCGCTCGGCGCCCAGCGCTCGGTGGACACCCTGGTCGAACAGGCCCGTGCGCTCCATCCCGAGGTGGTCGCCGTCGGCGATCCGTCGCTGGCGGGAGCGCTCGCCCGCCGGCTCCCGGCCGGCATCGAGGTCCTGGCCGGTCCCGACGGCCTGGCCGCGATCGCCACCGAGGCCGACGTGGTGGTCAACGGCGTGGTGGGCTTTGCCGGGCTGTCCGTCACCCTGGCCGCCCTGGAGGCCGGACGACGGCTGGCCCTGGCCAACAAGGAGTCGATCATCGCCGGTGCGCCGGTGGTCGCCGCCGTGCGCGGCACCCCGGGCGCAGAACTGCTTCCCGTGGACTCCGAGCACTGTGCCGTCCACCAGTGCCTGCGCTCGGGCCGGCCGGCCGACGTGGCCCGCCTGCTGCTGACGGCGTCGGGTGGCCCGTTCCGCGGCCGGAAGGCCGATGAGCTCGCCGACGTCGGGGTCGACGAGGCACTCGACCATCCGACCTGGTCGATGGGCCCGAAGATCACCGTGGACTCCTCCACCCTCATGAACAAGGGGCTCGAGGTCATCGAGGCCCACGNNTGTCGCTGCCCGACATGCGGCTGCCGATCGGGTACGCCCTGGCCTATCCGGCCCGGCTGGCGGCACCGTTCGGAGCCATCGACTGGGCCGAGCTGTCGGTGCTCGAGTTCGAGCCGCCCGACCGGGCGACGTTCCCCTGCCTCGACCTCGCCTACCGGGCCGGCCGGACCGGCGACCTGGCGCCGGCCTGGTTGAACGCCGCCAACGAAGTGGCCGTCGAGGCCTTCCTGGCGGGCCGGATCAGGTGGGCGGCCATCGCCGACGTCGTCGCCGCCACCCTCGACCGCTACGACGCCGGAAGTCCGGGAGACGGCAGGACGGTCGAGGACGTGCTCGACGCCGATGCCACCGCCCGACGTCTGGCCGCTGCGATGGTCGGGGAGCGGAGCTCGTCGTGAGCGTCACCGAGACCCGGCCGGCGCCCGACGGCGAGCACGGTCCGACCGAGGCTGTGCCCCCGGTCGGATCCGAGAAGTCCCCCCGACGGCTGGCCGCCGAACTCGTCGGTGCCCTGGTCGTGCTCGTGGCGCTCGCCGTGGTCACCGGCTACGTGGATCTGCTCATCGTCGTCGCCTCCATCATCGTGATCGTGATGCTCCACGAGCTGGGCCACTTCCTGGCGGCCAAGCACGGCGGCATGAAGGTGACCGAGTACTTCGTGGGCTTCGGCCCGCGGCTGTGGTCGTTCCGACGGGGGGAGACCGAGTACGGGATCAAGGTGCTGCCTCTGGGTGGCTACGTGAAGATCCCCGGTATGACCAACCTCGAGGAGGTCGATCCGGCCGACGAGGGCCGCGTCTACCGGGACAAGCCCTTCCATTCGAGGCTTCTGGTGGCCGTGGCGGGCTCGGCCGTCCACTTCCTGCTCGCCTTCGTCCTCCTCTGGGTGCTGCTGACGTTCGTCGGCGTGCCCAACTCGGGCCAGGTCCAGATCCAGGGACTGCATGCCGTGGGCGACCAGGCGAGCCCGGCCGGCGCCGGTGGGATCCGGCCCGGCGACGTCGTGGTGTCGGTCGACGGCAAGGTCATCGGTGGGGACATGTCCACCTTCACCTCGGCCATCCAGAGTCATCCGGACCAGGCGGTGACCATCGTGGTGGACCGTGACGGCTCCCGGCGCACGGTGACCGTCACGCCGGCGAACGGGCGGACCGAGAAGGAGAAGGGCGCCGTGGCACCCCGTGGCACCGCCCCCTACGGGCTGATCGGGGTCAGCCTCGGTTCGCCGGTGGAGACCCGGTCGCCCCTGCACGCCGTCGCCTCCACCGGGTCCGAACTGGGCACCGTGGCCTGGGCGTCGGTGACCGGTATCGGCCACCTGTTCTCCCCCAGCGCCATCTCCCAACGCTTCGGCCAGGTCACGAGCGCCAAGGCCGCCAGTCAGGCCGCGGCCGACGGGACCCGGGCCCAGTCCATCGTCGGCATCGGCCAGACGGCGACCGATGCCCTGCACGCCGGGATCGGCGATTTCCTGTACATCCTGATCGTCATCAACATCTTCTTCGGCGTCTTCAACCTCTTCCCGATGCTCCCCCTGGACGGCGGTCACGTGGCCATCGCCGTCTACGAGAAGATCCGCACCGGTCGCCGCAAGGTCATGTACCACGCCGACGTGGCCAAGCTGATGCCGTTCACCTGGGCGTTCATGCTGTTCCTGGCGATCCTCATCGTCCCGGCCCTCCTGACCGACATCCTCCACCCCATGGGCAACCCGTTCGGTTAGGGACGGGGGCGGCCGGGCCGGAACGGCCGGGCCGGGCCGGCCGGACGACCACCGGAGCCGTGGACCTGCGGGCCGTCCCGGGGCCGTTCACGGGGCTCCCGCCGGTAGCATCGGGGTCATGCCACACCCCCGAGGGAGCTTGACCGAGCGGCGGCCCACCCGTCGGATCCAGGTGGGCGACGTGCCCGTCGGCGGTGGCGCCCCGGTGACGGTCCAGTCGATGACGACCACCAAGACGGCCGACGTGGAGGGCACGCTGACCCAGATCTACGCCCTGGCCGCGGCCGGGGCCGACCTGGTGCGTTGCACCTGCAACGAGGAGGAGGCGGCCGAGGGACTGGCCCGCATCGTGCCGCGGTCACCGGTGCCGATCATCGCCGACATCCACTTCCACGTGGAGATGGCGCTGGCGGCCCTCGAGGCCGGGGTCCAGGGACTGCGGCTCAACCCCGGCAACCTGCGCAAGCCCCACGAGATCAAGCTGGTCGCCGCCGAGGCCAAGGACCGGGGAGTGCCGATCCGGATCGGCGTCAATGCCGGCTCCCTGCACCCCGACCTGTACAAGAAGTACGGCGGTGCGACCCCGGAGGCTCTCGTCGAGTCGGCCCGGATGGAGCTCGCCTACTTCGCCGAGGTCGACTTCGAGGACGTCAAGATCTCCGTCAAGGCGTCATCGGTGCCGTTGATGATCGAGTCGTACCGGCTCGCCTCGGAGACCTTCGACCACCCACTCCATCTCGGCGTCACCGAGGCGGGTCCGCCACCCGCCGGGCTGCTCAAGGGCACGGCCGGCATCGCCACCCTCCTGGCCGAGGG
>PMFY01000377.1 GCA_003157945.1 Acidimicrobiaceae bacterium
CGTCGTGGGGCGGTGTCGATCTTCTCTACGGCAAGGTTGGCGGCTGTCGGAGGGTCGCGGTAGGGCCGAACGTCACGTCGACCCCGGGCCCACCGTCACCCCACACCCCCGCCGGCGGAAGGTCGGGTGCAACCTGCGGGCAAGGGACTTTCGGCTCTGGGGATCGGGAAACGACTCCACGATCATGTGGGTGGCCGGATCGGGGCCACCGGAGGGAGTTCCGGGGGTCCCGACACCGGGTGGGGAGCGGAGCGGCACCGAGCGGAGGTGGATCGATGGGGGTCGAGCGGGTCGGCACGGCGACGTCGTCAGGGACGGGTGGCCTGGAGGCCGCGGTGGCTGCCGCGGTGCCGATCGGCCTGGCCGACTGGCGCGGTGACGTGGCCCTGGAGCTCTGGGTGGAGTCCGACGCCGACCCCGTGCGCATCCGCATGGCGGGCCGGCTCGACGCCACCACTGCGGCCAACCTCGACGAGGTGGTGCGCGAGCTGCTGGCCGACGGCACGCGCCACATCGAACTCTGCACCGACGGCCTACGGGTCGTGGACGCCTCGGCCGTCGGGGCCCTGGCCGACGTCGAGCGCAGCGTGCGGCGGTCCGGCGGTACCCTCCTGCGGGTGGCTCCGGCCATCGGACCGTTCCCCCGGTCGCACCACGGGGCGCCGCCGGCACACCGGCGCTGAGCGTCCGACCCGGTGCGCGGGTGGACGCGCCGCCGGACCCAGGGCCTAGCATCAGGTCGATGCCCGACGGACCCGACACCGGACCGCCGGCCACCGACGTCTACCCGTCGGGGCTCGAGTCGACGGAGCGGCTGCGGGACGGCTCCGAGGTCCTGTTCCGGCCCATCCGGATGACCGACGGCGAGGCCATGACCGCGTTCCACGACTCGCTGTCGCCCCGCTCGGTCTACCGGAGGTTCTTCTCCGCCCATCCCCACCTGTCGGTCGGCGAGGTGGAGCGGTTCACCCACGTGGACTACGTCGACCGGATGGCCTTCGTGGCCACCGACGTCGGGCGCATCGTCGCCGTCGGGCGCTACGAGCGCCTGCCGGAAACCGACGAGGCCGAGGTGGCCTTCGTCGTCACCGACGAGTACCAGCGCCGGGGGATCGGCTCCCGCCTGCTCGTCCACCTGGCCGAGGCCGCCCGTAGCCACGGCATCGCCCACTTCCACGCCCAGACCCTGTCCGAGAACCGGGACATGCTGGGTGTCTTCCTGTCCTCCGGCTACCCGGTGACCACGACGTCCGATTCCGGCACGGTGACCGTCCGGTTCCCCATCGACCCCGCCGACGTGACGGGCTAGACGTCCCGGCGGGACGTGGCGACCACCCGGCCGGCATCGACGACGGCCACGTCGTCGAAGTGGCCGAGTTCCTCGTCGCGGTGGGTGATGTAGACGACGGTCGTCCCGACGGATGCGGTCACCACGTCGTCGACGAGGCGTCGTGCCGTGGGGCGGTCCAGGCCCGCGGTCGGCTCGTCGAGCACGAGTACCGGTGCGCCGGCCAGGAGGGCACGGGCCAGAGCCACCCGTTGCCGCTGGCCTCCGGACAGTCGGGCGCCCCGCTCGCCCACGGGGGTGTCCATGCCGTCGGGCAGCGCGTCGATCCACGGTCCGAGCTGGGCCCGCCGCGCCGCGTCGGCGATCTCCGCCGGGGTGGCGCCCGGGCGGGCCACGGCGATGTTGCCGCCGATGGTGGTGGGGAAGAGGTGTGCGTCCTGGCCGACCCAGCCGATGCGGCCGCGGACGGCATCCTGGGCCAGCTCGTCGAGCGCGGTCCCGCCGAGCCGGGCGGCGCCGGACTCCAGACCCCAGAACCGCAGCAGCACGTTGACGATGCTGCTCTTGCCCGCACCGCTGGGCCCGACCACGGCGAGGTGACGGCCTTCGGGCACCGACAGCGAGAGTCCGTCCAGCACCCGCGGCCCACCGGTCGTGTAGCGCAGCACGGCATCCTCGAGGGCCACCTCGCACCCGGGGGGGAGGGGCACCGGAGTGGCGGGGTCCTCCACCGGCACGGGCAGGTCGGCCACAGCCACCAGGCGGGCCGCCGCTTCCCGGTGGTCGGCCATCCTGGCCACGGCGTCCGCGGCGGGCGCCACCACCTCGAAGGCGCCGAGGGCCACCAGTGGCAGCACCGCAGCCATGAACCCGGGCAGACGGTGCTCGGTGATGGCCGACGTCGACACGGCCAGGAGCCCGATCACCGCGCCTCCGGTGCAGAGCATCACGAGGGCCGACACCGCGCCATCGGACCACGACCGGTGGCGCGCCCGTCGCTCGAGCGCGGCGTCCGACGCCAGGGCCCGCTCCAGGTACTCGTCGTCGCGGCCCATCGCCACCAGGTCCGGCGCCGCGGCCAGCAGTTCGACCACGTCCGCGCCGAGCTCGCCCCGCAGTGCACCCTCACCCGTCCCGAGGTGCCGCCGGCGGACCCAGGCCAGACCGGAGGCGGCGGCGCATCCACCGAGCAGGAACGTGGCCAGCACGAGACCGCCCAGGGGCAGGACCAGGGTCACCACGGCCACGGTGACCGTGGCGGTCACCCCGGCCACGAGGAGGGGGGCGACGCCCCGGAGGTAGACGTCCTGGAGCAGGTCCACGTCGGCCGTGGCCCGGGCCAGCAGGTCGCCGTCCCGCCAACCGGCCACTCCGGCCGGCGAGCGCGGGGCGATCTGGTCGTAGAGCCACAGTCGCACCCGCCCGAGTGCGCCCAGGGCGGCGTCGTGGGACACCAGCCGCTCGGCGTAGCGCAGTGGGCCGCGGCTCAGGGCCAGGAGCTGGACGGCGGCCATCAGCAGCGTGAGGGTGTAGAGCGGTGGACGGAGCGCCGCCTTGTCGATGAGGGCACCTGAGCAGGCCAGCAGTCCCACCGTGCACAGCGCCGCGGCCGTCCCCAGCGCCGTGCTGAGCAGGAACCGCGGACCGTCCGGGGCGCCGATGCGCAGGATCCGGGCCAGCGGGCCCCGTCCGCGGATCATCCGGTGCCCCCGGTGCCGAACGGACGGGCCGCCGCCGCCGCCCGGGCGACGTCGGGCGGTGCAGTCGCCGGGCGGGCGGTCGCAGGCGGACCCGCCACCACGTGTCCGGCCAGCAGGGTGACGGTGCGGTCGACCCGACCGAGGAGGCCACCCCGGTGGGCGGCCATCACCACGGACCGTCCCTCGAGCCAGGGTGCCAGCACGTGGCGCAGTTCCTCCTCGCGGGCGGCGTCGAGGTGGGCGGTGGGCTCGTCGAGCAGGACGACCGGCACGTCGCGCAGCACGGCCCGGCCGATGGCGATGCGCTGGCGCTCGCCGGCGCTCAGTGTCAGCCCACCCTCGCCGACCGGGGTGGCGAGGCCGCCCGGGAGGCGTGCCACCAGACCGTCGAGTCCGGACCGCTCGAGGGCACGACGCACGTCGCCCGCGCTGGCGTCGGGGTTGCCCAACCGCAGGTTGTCCTCGAGGGTGCCGCGCACGAGCGCCGGCCGCTGCGGCACCCAGGCCACCTGTCGGCGCCAGTCGCGCAGATGGCCCGGGGTCAGGAGGCGGTCCCCGACGAGGACCCCACCCGACTCCGGCACCACGAAGCCCATGAGCACGTTCAGCAGCGTCGACTTGCCCGAGCCCGATTCGCCCACCACGGCCAGGTGTTCCCCCGGGCGGAGTTCCAGGTCGACCTCGTCGAGGACCGCCTGGGACCGACCGGTGTGGCGGACCGTGATGTCGGCCAGGCGGAGCGGGTGCCGGGCCGGGTCGGGGAGCGGACGGACGTCGGCGGCGTCCGTCGGGACGACCACGGCGTCGGCCGCGTCGAGCACGTCGAGGATCCGGGCGGCCGCCGCCCGTCCCTCCGCACTCGAGTGGAACTCGGCGCCGGCCCGCCGGAGCGGCAGGTAGACCTCCGGGGCGAGGACCAGGATGGCCAGCGCCGTGCCCAGGGGGAGGGAGCCGTGGAGGAGGCGCAGACCGAGGAAGAGCGCGACCAGGGCGGTGCCGACCGAGGCCATGGTCTCGAGGGCCAGCGACGACAGGAAGGCCACCTTCAGGGTGGACATGGTCTCGTCGTGGAGCTCCCGGTTGGCCCGCGCCAGCGTGTGGCGTCCGTCGTCGGTGCGACCGAAGGCGCGCAGGGTGGGGAGCCCCTGGAGGAGGTCGTAGAACGTGGCCGCCAACCCGGACAGCCTGGCCCACTGGCGGTCGGCGTTCCTCGTGGCCTCGAGGCCGAGGAGGATCATGAACAGGGGGATGACGGCCACCGTCAGCGCGAGGATGACGGCGCTGAACCAGTCGCGTACGACGATGCAGGCCAGCAGGATCACCGGGGTCAGGGCCGACAGGACGAGGGTGGGCAGGTACCGGGCGAAGTACCCGTCGAGGGCGTCGACGCCCTGGGTGGCCGAGGCCGCCAGCTCACCGGTGCGTTCGCCGGCCAGCCAGGACGGCCCGAGGGCCACGGCCCGGGTGAGCAGCTGGCGGCGCAGGGTCGAGGTGACCGTGGCGGAGGTGCGGTGGGCCGCCACCTCGCCGGCCCAGGCCGCGCCGGCCCGCAGGGCGAAGGCGGCCGCCAGGGCCACCAGCGCCGGGACGGTGCGGCCCAGCCCCGCGTGCCCGATCAGGACCTCCTGGACGATCAGGCCGAGCAGGACGGCCTGGGCCACCAGCGCCGCCGTGCCGATCACGCCGACGGTCACGGCGGCCACCAGGTAGTGACGGGTGGCCCTGGCCCGGTCGAGCAGACGGGGGTCGACCGGCCGGCGGTCCTCCGGACCGGCGTCGCTCAGGACGCGCCGCCCTCGTTGTCGACGGTTCCGGTGACGGCTGCACCGGCCGGTGTGGCAGCGGATGCTGCAGCCCCGCTCGAGGGGGCACCGCCGGCCGGCCCGTCACCCACGGCCTCGACCGGGTCACCCGGACGACGCACGCGCTCCCGGAAGACCCAGTAGGACCAGCCCTGGTAGACGAGCACCAGCGGCGTGAAGATGAGGGCGACGATGGTCATGACCTTGAGCGTGTAGGGCGCCGACGCCGAGTTCCCGATGGTCAGGTTGAAGGCGGGCGAGATGCTCGACACCATGACCCGGGGGTACAGGTTGAGGAAGATCGTCGCCACCAGACCGACGAGGGCCACGGCGTTGGCCACGAAGGCCCATCCCTCGAGCTTCTCCCGCAGGAGCCATCCGACCGCGGCGACCGCGGCGATCGCCAGGATCGGCACGAACGGCGGCACGATGCCGGTGTCGTGGGCATGGTGGGCGTTGAGGTAGGTCCACGTCAGGAAGCCCAGCAGGGCGACGGTGGCCGCCGGGGCGAGCACCTTGGCGATGCCCCGGGCCCGCTCCTTGATCTCCCCGGTCGTCTTGAGCGTGAGGAACACGCTGCCGTGGAGGGCGAACAACAGGAGCGTGGTGACCCCGCCCAGCAGGCTGTAGATGTTCAGCAGGTTGAAGAACGAGCCGAGATAGTGCCCGTTGGGCCCGATCGGCGTGCCCCGCAGGATGTTGGCGAAGGCGACACCCCACAGGATCGCCGGCAGCAGGCTGCCCCAGAAGATGGCGTGGTCCCAGGCCAGCTTCCACTGGGGCATGACCCGCTTGGCCCGGAACTCGAAGGCCACACCCCGGAAGATCAGGGCGGCCAGGATCAGGAACAGCGGGAGGTAGAAGCCGCTGAACAACGTGGCGTACCAGTCGGGGAAGGCGGCGAAGGTGGCGCCACCGGCCACGAGGAGCCAGACCTCGTTGCCGTCCCAGACGGGGCCGATCGTGTTGATCATGACCCGTCGGTCGAGCTCGGTCCTCCCGATCACCGGGAGCAGGATGCCCACCCCGAAGTCGAATCCCTCGAGCACGAAGTAGCCGCTCCACAGCACGGCGATGATCAGGAACCAGAAGATCTCCAGTCCGGTGTACGCAGGTGCGACCGCAGCGATCGTCATCGTCGGTTCTCCCTCTCGCTCAGTAGATGAGGGCCGGGGCCCGGTCGTCGTGGTGCTCGGAGTCGCCGTCGAAGTCGGCGGACAGCTCCTCGGTCGATCCGTCGCCCCCACCCGGCTTCGCCTGGCCGTGCTCGTCGACGCTGTCGGGATCGAGCTTGGCGTAGCGGGCCATCAGGCCGAAGTCGATGATGGCCAGGATGCTGTAGATGGCGGTGAAACCGACCAGGGTGGCGACCACGTAGCCGGTGCCGATGGGCGACACGCCCTTCGCCGTCTTGAGGAGCCCGTAGACGACCCAGGGCTGGCGGCCCATCTCGGTGAAGATCCACCCGGTCGCATTGGCGATGAAGGGGAGCAGCAGTGCGGGCACCGCCAGTCTGAGGAACCACTTCGACGTGTCGAGCTTGCGCCGGTAGAGCAGGACCATGCCCCAGGCCAGGCCGAGGAACATGAGGATGCCGCAGCCCACCATGATGCGGAAGGTCCAGTAGGTCACCCACAGGACGGGGACGTAGCTGCCCTTGCCGTACTTGGCGGTCTCACTGGCCTGGATCTGGTTGATCCCCTGGACGGGGCCGTCCCAGCTGTTGTCCGACAGCACGGACAGCGCGTGGGGGACCCGGATCTGGAAGACGGGGTCACCGGACAGGTTGCCGACGGTGAGGAGCGAGAAGCTCGCTCCGTTCGTGGTGTTGTACTCCGCTTCGGCGGCGGCCATCTTCATGGGCTGCTGCTTCTCCATGAGTCGGGCCTGGTTGTCGCCGAAGAACATGGTGGCGACGACGGCCACGACGCCCACCACGAGGGCGAGCTTGGCCGAGGCGGCGAACACCGGGTGGGGCCCGTTGCCGGCCTTCTGGTCCCCGCGGAGATGCCAGGCGCTGATGCCCAGCATCAGCATCGCCGCCGTGACCAGTGCCGCCGTGAACACGTGGAGGAAGGAACTGATGAGCGTGCTGTTGGTCATGACCGCCCAGAAGTTGGTCATGATCGCCCGGTTGCCCTCGATCTTGTAGCCGACGGGGTGCTGCATCCAGGCATTGGCGGCGAGGATGAAGTACGCCGACAGCATGGTGCCGATGCTGACCAGCCAGATGGAGGCCAGGTGCACCTTGGGGGAGACCCGGCCCTTGCCGAACATCCAGATGCCGAGGAAGGTCGACTCGAGGAAGAACGCCAGGAGGGCCTCGACGGCCAGTGGGGCGCCGAAGACGCTGCCCACGTAGCGGGAGTACTCCGACCAGTTCATGCCGAACTGGAACTCCTGCACGATGCCCGTCACCACCCCGATGGCGAAGTTGATGAGGAACAGGCGACGCCAGAAGATCGTCATCTGCTCCCACTTCGCGCGTTTCACCGCGTCATGCCGCGACCGGTAGGCCGCGGTCTGCATGACGGCCAGCAGCAGGGCGAGGCCGATGGTGAGTGGGACGAAGATGAAGTGGAAGACGGTGGTGATACCGAACTGCCAGCGGGAGAGGAGAAGTGTCATCACCGATGATGAAACCAGCGAATCTCGGGGCGACCTAGGGCCGAAGGTCCTGATGTGAAACGACGCACAAGCGCGATCGTGGCGATCGGTTCCGACGATGCCCCAAGGGGTATCCCCGACCCGGTGTCCGGACCGCGGGACCGGTCCTCACCGCCGGACGAGGAACCAGAATCGTCAGATGAGGAACCAGACCTCGTCCCCGCCGTCCGGTGGCGCTGCCCGGCCGTCGGCATCGACGTCGTCAGCATCGCCGTCGTCGACATCGCCGCCCCGGTCCACGGCCGGCCGGGATCCGGCGCGGGGTGGGGGGAACCCCACCAGATGGCCCATCTCCAGGAGCGTCCGGTCGAAGACCGGGTCGACGTCGTCGATCACGTTGTGGAAGTGGCCGAACAGCTCGAAGGAGATCATCCCGAACAGCTGCGTCCACACCGCCACGGCCCGCACCGCCACGTCCCCGGGCACGTTCGGAAAGGCCACGTCGACGAGTGTGCGCACGGCGGCCTGTCCGGCAGCACCCAGCGGGGGCAGGGCCTCGGACGCGGCGTCCCGACGCAGCGCCCCCGCCGCCACCGCGTCGTCGACCAGACGGGCCAGGACCAAGGTGACCCGGCTGGCCGGGCCGACGGTGTCGTCGGGGGCCCGGTAGCCCGGTACGGGCGAGCCGTACACCAGCGCGTACTCGTGGGGGTTGTCGATCGACCACCGCCGGACGGCCCGGGCCACCGCGCGCCACCGTGCGCCGAAATCGTCCTCCGGACAGGCGGAGTCCGCCTCCTCGGCGGCCGCGCCGACGGCGTCGTAGGCGTCGACGATCAGGGCGGTCAGGAGGTCGTCGCGGCTGGGGAAGTAGCGGTAGATGGCCGACGAGGACATGCCGAGGGCGCGGGTGACGGCGCGGAGCGACAGGCCGGGCGCGCCCTCGGCCGCCAGCTGCCGACGGGCCTCGTCCTTGATCTCGGCGGTGAGCTCGGCCCGCATCCGGGCCCGCAGCCCGGTGGAGGGAGGCATGCCACCACACTTCCACATCGAGAGCAATAGATCAATAAGAGAGCAGTGCTCTTGCTCTGGGGCCTGAGATGGTGAATACTGATCACCAACAAGAGCAGTGCTCTCACAAGGGAGCACGACCGGGCCGGTGAACGGTCCACGGACAGGGAGGCACCACCATGGGAAGACACGTCATCGTGGGGGCAGGGCCGGTCGGGACGGCGACGGCGCACGCGCTGGTCACCGCCGGCCACGAGGTCACGCTGGTCACGCGCTCGGGCTCGGGGCCTGTGGGCCCCGGCATCACCCGGGTGGCGGCCGACGCCTCCGATCCGTTCGCACTCGCAACGGCCACCGGGACCGCCGACGCCCTCTACAACTGCGCCAATCCGCCGTACCACCGGTGGCCGGAGCTGTGGCCCCCCATGGCCACGTCGATGCTCGAGGTGGCAGCCCGGTCCGGTGCCGTCCTCGTGACCATGGGCAACCTCTACGGCTACGGGCCGGTCGACCATCCCCTCCGGGAGGACGACCCCCTGGCGGCGACGGGAGCGAAGGGCCGGGTGCGGGCCGCGATGTGGGAGGAGGCCCTCGCCGCCCACCGCGCCGGCCGCGTCCGGGTCACCGAGGCGCGTGCGTCGGACTTCTTCGGGCCGGGTGTCGTCGACACCAGTCACTTCGGCCGCGTCGTCGACCGACTCCTGTCGGGTCGGAAGGTCCGCGTGCTGGGCGACCCGGACGCACCCCACTCGTGGACGTACGTGCCGGACGTCGGGCGCACCCTGGCGGTGCTCGGGACCGACGAGCGGGCGTGGGGCCGGCCCTGGCACGTGCCGAGCGCCGCGGCCCTGTCGCAGCGCGAGCTGGCCGTCCGGTTCTGCGCCGTCGCCGGTGCGCCCGCGCCGTCGGTGGCGGCGTTCCCCGCCGGGTCCCTGACGCTGGCCGGTGTGGTGTCGGCGCAGATGCGTGAGCTGAAGGAGACCCGCTACCAGTTCGACCGGCCGTTCCTGCTCGACTCGTCGGACTGCACCGCCACCTTCGGCATCGAGGCGACGCCCCGGGACGCCGCCCTGACGGCCGTCGCCGACGCGGCACGGGCCGGGTCGCTGGCGGCGGCCGCCTGACCCCGACCCTCACCCGTCGGTGGTGACGGTGACGGGGCGCTTCCGGAGACCCCGTCACCGTCGCTAGGGTCGGGCCCACCTATGGCGGCCCCACGACGCAGCCGCACCGTCCCCTCGGTGCGGCCCCGGCTCTCCCGCACCGCACCGGTGGCCGCCGTGGCGCTCCTGCTGACGGGTTGCTCCGTCGTCGCCACCCCCGACTCGCCGACCGTCCCCGGCATCCTCCAGGCCACGGCCGGACCGGTGGGCTACGTGGCGTGCCCGGGAGCGCTGACCCCCATCGAGCTCCGGTCGCGGCTCGCCGAGGCATCGATCCCCCTGCCCGTCGACGGCACGCCCCCGCTGGGCGACTACGCGGTGGCGGTCACCCCGGACGGACGCCGCGCCTTCGTGGTCACGCAGTCGACACGGCCCGGCCGGCCCACCCGCAACGTCCTCATCCCCGTCGACCTGGCCAGCGGGCAGGCCGGCACCCCGATCGTCCTGCCCGGCCATGGCGCCTCGGGCGCGGTGGTGGTGATGCACGACGGGCGGACGGTCCTGGCGGCCAGCGGCACCATGATCGTGCCGGTGGACGTGGCCAGCGGCACGATCGGTCGGCCACTCGACCTGGGCGTCGGGCGGACCGTGTCGGGCATGGCGCTGAGCCCGACCACGGACATCCTCTACGTGCTGGTTCCCGACGGCGTCATCCCGGTCGACACCGCGACGGCCACGGCCGGGGCGCCGATCGTCACCGGTCTGACCGTCTCGTCGGTGTCGTCACCCCACGGCCTCGTCGTCTCCCCCGACGGCGCCACGCTGTGGGTGGCCGGCCAGGGGCCGCCCGACTTCGGTGGCCGCGTGGTGCCCGTGTCGACGGCCACCGGCGCGGTGGGGGCGGCCACCAGCTTCGACGCCTTCGGCATCACCGACCCGGCCGCCCTGGCCATCACCCCGGACGGCACGCAGCTGCTCGTCGCCGACTCGGCCAACAACTGGATCGACGCCGTCCTGACCGCCGATCCCGCCCGGCCGCTGACGCCGGTGCGGTTGCCGACCGGTTCGGGCACGGCATCGGCGTCCGGCGCGGACCACCCCACCGATGTCGTGACCAGCCCGGACTCGGGAGGTGCGTTCGTGGTGACCGGCCTCAGCACCGTGCTGCCCTACCGCCCCGCCCACCGCACCTACGGCGTGCCGATCCGGGTGTGCTCCGGCGCCACGTCGATGGCCGTGTCCGTCCCGACCTGACCCGACCGGGGGGCGGTCAGGTCGACGGCGGCGCGAACGTGCCGGCCGCCTCGACGGCCTGGGCCGCGTGCGTCGAGCGGAACTCGGCCGGCTCGAGCCCGGCCGCGGCCAGCAGCTCGTCGAGCGCCAGGGGGATGTCGGCCGCCAGCTGCCACACCCGCGGCATCGTCTCGGGGCACGAGATGATGCCCCAGTAGAGGGTGCCGCGGTAGCTCATGATGGTGATGTTGAGGCCGAGCCCGTCCATGACCGGGCCGAGGGGGAACCCGGCCACCATCTCGGCCCCCGCCAGGTAGAGGGGGAAGTCGGGGCCCGGCACGTTCGAGATGATCAGGTTGGCCACGGGACGGTGACGGTCGGCCAGGCGCATCCGGCTGTACAGCCGGGCGGCGGCGGCGAACGTGTTGGGCGTGGCGTGCTCGGCCCAGTTGACGAGCATGTC
>PMFY01000338.1:0-1625 GCA_003157945.1 Acidimicrobiaceae bacterium
TGCGACGAGACGTCGATGATCGTCAACATGCACATCGGCTCGAGCTCGAAGATGCCCTCGACGTCGGCCGACGCCCCCGCCGCGGTGGGGTCGTCGCTGACCCACATCAACGCCGAGCTGTCGATGACCGACTTCCTGCTGTCCGGTCTGTTCGAGCGGTTCGCCAACCTCAAGGTCGCCTACTCGGAGGGGCAGATCGGCTGGATCCCGCACCTGCTGCACCGGATGGACGTGGTGTGGGAGGACAACCGGGGTTGGGGCGGGGTGGCCGACAAGGTGCCGAACCCGCCGTCGAGCTACTTCAGGGACCACGTGTTCGGCTGCTTCTTCGACGACCCGAACGGGCTCCGACTGATCGACGAGATCGGCGAGGACAACATCACCTACGAGTCGGACTACCCGCACTCGGACTCGACCTGGCCGCGCACCCGGGAGATCGCCGAGAAGCAGATGGCCGGCCTGACCGACGAGCAGCGCTACAAGGTCGTCCGGGGCAACGCCATCAAGCTCTTCGGCCTCGACTTCCAGTGACCAGCGGGCGGTAGCCACCCGTGGACCTGCGGTACTCCGACGCCGAGCAGGCGTTCCGATCCTCCCTGCGCGCCTGGCTCGACCTCACGCTGCCGGGCCTCCCCCCGAAGCCGTCCCCGGACGACTGGCCGGGCCGGCGCGCCTACGACACCCACTGGCAGCGNNATCTTCAAGGAGGAGCTCGAGCGCGCTCACGCCCCCTACGTCGGCGTCAACTTCGTCGGCCTGCTCCATGCCGGGCCGACCGTCATCGCCGAGGGGACACCCGAGCAGCGGGCCCGGTTCCTCCCCGCCATCCTGCGCGGTGACGAGGTGTGGTGCCAGGGGTTCTCCGAGCCGAACGCCGGGAGCGACCTGGCCTCGATGCGCACCCGGGCCGTCCGCGACGGCGACGACTACGTGATCTCCGGGCAGAAGATCTGGACGTCCCACGCCGAGGTGGCCGACTACTGCGAGCTCCTCGTCCGCACCGGGTCCGAGGACAGCCGCCACCGCGGCATCTCCTGGCTGATCCTCCCCATGGACTCGCCCGGTGTCGACATCCGACCCCTCCACACCATCGCCGGCTCGACCGAGTTCGCCGAGCTGTTCCTCGACGAGGTCCGGGTCCCCGTGGCCAACCGGGTGGGCGAGGAGAACGACGGCTGGCGGGTCACCATGGTCACCCTCAGCTTCGAACGCGGCACGGCGTTCGTCGGAGACCTGCTGGAGGCCGTCGAGCTGCTCTCGACCACCGTGGCCCTGGCGCAGCGCACCGGCGCCTGGGCCGACCCCGGCGTCCGCCGCCAGGCCGGCCACCTCAAGGCCGAGCTCGACGCGCTGTGGGCGCTCACCAAGCGCAACGTGTCCCAGGCGGCCCGCACCGGGATCCCGGGGGTGGGTGGGACGTACTTCAAGCTGGCCTACTCCGAGACGCGCCACAAGCTCGGCGAGTTCTCGCTGTCGCTGCTGGGCCGGGCCGGCCTGGCCGCCCACGACCTCGAGGGCACCGACGGGCTCGGCGTGCTGCCGGCC
Source organism: Acidimicrobiaceae bacterium (assembly GCA_003157945.1). Next base: position 1,546 of record PMFY01000338.1, read on the forward strand.
GGGACCATGGTCGAGGACTGGCTCCGGGGGATCTCGTTGACCATCGCCGCCGGCACGTCCCAGATCCAGCGCAACATCGT
>PMFY01000338.1:1698-2390 GCA_003157945.1 Acidimicrobiaceae bacterium
TTCCACCTGTGCCTGGCCGAGGAGGCCGGCGGCGTGGGCCTGGGACTCGCCGAGGCGGCGCTCGTGTTCGAGGAGCTCGGGCGCTCGCTGGTGCCCGGACCCCTGGTCGCCTCCCACCTGGCCGCGGGGCTGATCGACGGGGCCGACGACGGCTCGGTGGTGGTCGGCCTGGTCGAGCGCCCGGCGACCGGGACCGCGGGCACCGGCGTGGTGCCGGTGGTCGTCGAGCACCTGGCCGACCTCGACGTCCTGCTGGTGCTCGCCGACGACGGCATCACCCGCCTCGACCCGGCGTCGCTGGACTCCTCCCCGCTCCCCCGCCCCATGGACCCGCTCACCCCGGTGTGGTCGCTGCCGGCGCTGCCCGCCGGCGAGCCCGTCGCCGGTCCCGACGTGGCCGCCTGGTGGCGGCGTGACGGCGCGGTGCTCACCGCGGCCCTGCAGGTCGGCATGGCCCAGTGGGCCTGCGACCTGGCCGTGGAGTACGCCAAGGGCCGGGTGCAGTTCGGCCGGCCCATCGGCGGGTTCCAGGCCGTGAAGCACCTCTGCGCCGACATGGCCGTGCGGGCCGAGGTGGCCCGGATCGCCGTGCAGGCCGCCGCCGTCACCGTCGACCAGCCCGACGTCGGCGATGCCGACGTGGCGGCCGCCGGCGCCAAGCTGCTGGCCGACGAGGCGGCGGTCACCAACGG
>PMFY01000338.1:2395-4014 GCA_003157945.1 Acidimicrobiaceae bacterium
ACGGACGGCTCGCTGGCCGAGTCGCTGGCCGAGTCGCTGGCCGACGCCCGGGCCGCGTCGGCCGGTCACTGACGGACGTGGCCCGAGGACAGACCCCACCGCGGTGGGCCCGAGCGATGAGGACGACCCGATGACCGACCAGACACCCGCCCCGCCCGCCGCCGTCGTGCCCGTACTGCCCGCCGGCGTCGTCTCGTTCGGCCTGCAGCTGCCGATCCAGTCGCAGTCCACCATCTACGTCGAGCCCTGGGAGGCCACCGCCGGTCCCGACGAGCTGGCGCGGGTGGCACTGGCCTGCGAGGCGGCGGGGTTCTTCTACGTCGGCGTGTGCGACCACACGATCATCCCGGAGCGGCTGGCCGGGGCCATGAGCACCGTCTGGTACGACACCGTCGCCACCCTCGGGTGGCTGGCCGCCGTGACCTCGGAGATCCATCTGCTGTCCCACATCTACGTGGCCGCCCTCCGGCACCCGCTGCGGGCGGCCAAGGAGTTCGCCACACTCGACGTGCTGTCCGGTGGCCGGGTGATCTGCGGCGTGGGCGCCGGCCACGTCGCCGAGGAATTCGACCTCATGGGACCCGCCTTCGACGAGCGCGGCCCGGCCACCGACGAGGCCGTGTCCGGACTGGCCCTCGGGCTGACCGAGGAGTACCCGACCCTGCCCGGACCGCGCTGGCCGGCCTCGGGGGTCGGCCTCCGGCCCCGGCCGGTGCGCACGCCGCGTCCGCCGATCTGGGTCGGTGGCTCCTCGCCGGCCGCGCTACGGCGCACGGCCCGCTACGGCGACGGCTGGCTCCCCCAGTCGGTCGGCCCCAACGCCGAGCTGCTGGCGACGCTGCGCGAGCTGCGGGCCGAGTACCGCGGCGGGGCCCCGCTCGACATCGGCTCCATCGCCTACCCGATGTACCTCGGCACCCCGCCCGCCGACAACGAGCTGCCGCCGGGCACCGTGCAGGGCACGGCCGACGCGCTGGCCGAGCACCTGCGCCCCTACCGCGAGGCGGGCTGCGGCCAGGTGCAGGTCCGGTTCCCGGCCCACTCGGTCGAGGAGCTCTGCGACCAGATCACCGCCTTCGGTGCCGAGGTCGGCCCGCTCGTCAACGGCTGAGGCGGCTCCCGACCGTCGGACGCGCCGCGGCCCGGTGGGTCAGCCGACCGATGCGTGGAACCCGTTGAGGGTGGTGGCGGCCTGGTCCGGATCCTGCAGCGCCCACCAGTGGCCGACGCCCGTCAGCGTGGCCTGCCGTGCCCCGAGCATGGCGGCCACCTCGGCGGACAGGGCCTCGTCGCCGAACGAGTCGTCGCTGGCGTGCAGCACCAGGCCGGGTGCCGACGTCGGGGCCAGGGCGTCGCCCCACGTGTCGAAGATCCGGGGCACGGCCGACCGGTACAGGTCCAGGATGCACGAGGCCATCACCGGGTCGCCCAGGGGGACGAGGACGCCCGCGTCGGCTGCAGGCACGCCCATCGCCTCGTACCCAGCGGCCAGGTCCTCGGCCGACACGCCGACCTGGGAGGCGAAGAACTCCTCGCCCGCGCCCTCGGTCTGCCAGATCTGGGCGAAGTCGTGCGGCGTGTAGCGGGGATGCACGATGTTGGCCACGTCGGCGGCCCAG
>PMFY01000124.1 GCA_003157945.1 Acidimicrobiaceae bacterium
ACCTCGGCACCACGGTCACCGGCATCCAGACCGCCATCACCCTCTACACCCTGGTCATGGCCGCCTTCATGATCACGGGTGGCAAGATCGGCGCCCTGATCGGCCGGCGCCGGGCCTTCGGGATCGGCCTCGTCGTCTACGGCTGCGGGTCACTGGTCACGTCGGTCGCCCCGAACCTGACCGTCCTGATCATCGGCTGGTCGCTGCTCGAGGGCCTCGGCGCGGCGCTCATCATGCCGGCCATCGTCGCCCTCGTCGCCGGCAACGTGGCCAAGGAGGGCCGGTCCGCCGCCTACGGGCTCATCGCCGCGGCGGGCGCTATCGCCGTGGCCGCCGGGCCACTGATCGGCGGCGCCGTCACCACGTTCGCCTCCTGGCGCTGGGTCTTCGTCGGCGAGGTGGTGATCGTGGGGGTGATCCTCGCCTTCCTGAGGATCATCCACGACACGCCCCCGGAACGCCGCGTCGCCTTCGACGGCCTGGGCGCGGTCCTGTCGGTGGTCGGGCTCTCCCTGACCGTCTACGGGGTCCTCCGGTCCGGGACCTGGGGCTGGGTCCATCCGAAGCCGGGGGCTCCGGCGGTCGCCGGGGTGTCGCTGGTGTTCTGGTTCCTGGTGGTCGGCCTGCTCGTCATCGGCCTCCTGATCGAATGGGAGGTACGTCGGGAGCGGACCGGCCGCGAGCCGCTCTTCCGCCCGTCGATGTTCGCCAACCGGCAGATGACCGGCGGCCTCGTGATGTTCGGCTTCCAGTTCTTCATCCAGTCCGGGGTCTTCTTCACCATCCCGCTCTTCCTCTCGGTCGTCCTCGCGCTCAACGCCCTCCAGACCGGTCTGCGACTCCTCCCGCTGTCGCTGGCCCTCCTGGCGTCGGCCCTGGCCGTGCCGCGGCTGTGGCCCGGGGCGTCGCCCCGTCGGGTGGTGCGACTCGGCCTGCTGTCGATGCTGGCCGGCACCCTGCTGCTCGTGGGCGGGCTCGACCCGGGAGCCACCGCGGCCATCGTGCTGATCCCCATGGCCCTGATGGGTCTCGGCATCGGGGCGCTGGCGTCGCAGCTCGGCGCGGTCACCGTGTCGGCCTTCCCGGACGAGCTGAGCGCCGAGGTCGGCGGACTGCAGAACACCTTCACCAACTTCGGCGCATCCCTCGGGACGGCGCTGGTCGGCGCCGTGCTCATCGGGAGCCTCACGTCGACGTTCCTCACCGGCGTCTCGAACAACAGCGCCATACCGGCGGAGGCGGTGCAGCACGCCTCGGTCGAGCTCGAGGCCGGCATCCCCTTCGTCTCCGACTCGGACCTGAGGAAGGGCCTGGCCACCACCACCCTGTCGCCGGCCACCCAGGACGCCATCGTCGCCGAGAACGCCTCGGCGCGACTCGTGGGCCTGCGCACCGCACTGTCGGTCGTGGCGCTGGTGATCGTGGTCGCCCTCTTCCTCGCCCGCATGCTCCCGATCACGCCCGTCGGAGCCGAACTGCCCGACAATGCCGCTGACCAGGGCGAACGCCCCGAGGAACCCGACCCGACGCCCTGACCGTGTGCAACCCCGGGTGCAGGGGGACATGACGCAGCACGAAAGTTGCGGAACGGTCGTACCGGTCAAGCTCGGCGTGCGGACCGCCGATATCCCACGGGTGAGGTTCGATCTCGAACATCCGACGGCGCGCCAGCTGCGCGACGGCGTCACCTGCGGTCTCATCGCCGAGTCGATGATGGTGCCGATCCTGCTGACGGTGACCGTCGTGGACCACGCCCAGGTCCGCTGGGGCTACATGGCCGCCGCCGTGGCCTGCATCGTGGTCTCGATCGCCTACCAGGGCACCTTCACCCTGCTCACCCGGGGACGGGCGAGCGTCCAGTCCCAGGCCAACTCGTGGTTCATCATCGCCTGCCTGGCCATGGCCGGCCTGGCCTGCATCGAGCTGTCGACGGCGACGCCGGCCGCCCTCTACACACCGGCCATGCTGGTCGGCGTCATCTTCGTGGCCATCGTCGGCGACCGCCGCATGCAGCTCGTGATCGACTGCTTCGCCCTCGCCCTCATCGCCGTGATCGGCTGGGTGCAGGGCCTCCGCGGCGCCGAGTTCGTCGTGTCGATGGTCGTCTACGCCTCCACCATCGCCGTGCTCAACTACATCTGCGCCCGCACCGTCGGTTCGATGACCGGACAGATCAACGTCACCCAGGCGTTGGAGTCGCTCAACGAGTGTTTCGACGACGTCGGCCTCGAGGCCGCCCGACCGACCTCGGAGACGTTCGCCGAGATCTTCTCCCGGGGGCTCCCCTATGTCGCCTGCATCATGCCCGCCGAGCGGGTCGCCGTCTTCACCCGGACCGGCGCCCTCGAGCGGTTCACCCTGCTCGTCTCGTGGCCCGACATGGCCGCCGACTGCGGCGACCTGGCGAGGCTGCCGGAGGTGGCGTCCGCCCTGGCCCACAACGCCGTCCGGCTCGACGCACACGTCTGCGTCCTGCCCGTCGGGTACGCATCGGACGGCGAACTCGTGATGGTCATCGAGCGCCGCCAGTCCGACACCCGGGCCGACATCCACTCGGCCGAGTCCGCCGACCTCCTGGCCTCGGCCTTCCTCCGGGTGACCAGCCGCGCCAATTTCATCAACGGCCTCCACACCGAGAGTCGCACCGATCCCCTCACGGGCCTGGCCAACCGGCGCAGCCTGATGGAGCGGATCGACATGGAGATGTCCCACGCCCTCCGGTCCGACTCGCCACTCACCCTGGCCATGCTCGACCTCGACCACTTCAAGGAGTTCAACGACCGCTACGGCCACGTGGCCGGCGACACCGTGCTCCGCTCCGTGGCGGCGATGATGATCTCCAATACCCGCGACCAGGACCTGGTCGCCCGCTACGGCGGCGAGGAGTTCTGCCTGGTGCTGCCGGACACCGACCTCATCGGGGGCCACCACCTGCTCGACCACCTCCGGGCGGGCGGCCGCGACGCCACCACCGACCTCGGCGTCACGCTCTCGGCCGGGCTCACGAGCTGGGACGGCATCGAGGATCCGCTGTCGTTCATCGAGCGCGCCGACCGGGCCCTCTACCGGGCCAAGGCCTCGGGCCGGGACCGCGTCGTCTCCATCGCCGCCTACTCCGAGTAGCCGGGGTCGCGGGGCGTGACCCCCCGATCCGTCGTCAGTCCCCGGCCGTCAGGACCAGGTACACGTTGTCGTCGACGGCGAAGGAGTCGGTCAGCGTCCACCCCTGGGCGGCCAGGGCGTCCAGCTCGCCCTCCAGCTCGACCCTCCGCTCGGCCACCACCAGGCGGCCGCCGTGGACCCGCAGCACCTTGTGCTTCGTCATCCGGCCGCTCCTTCCCTCGACGCGCCCCCGCCCAGCACGCCGCCCGAGGTGTCGAGGACGAGCCCGGGCTCACGGACGCCCCCACCCAGGCCGGTCGGCTCCGGTCGGACCCGGATGAACCACTCCTGGCCCCAGACGTCGGCGAAGACGTCCTCGGGCATGGACAGGAAGAAGCTCTCCTCGCTGATCTGGCTGGCGTGGGCCGCCATGGCCGCGCGCTTGGTGCCCACCCAGGGGCCGACGTCGACCTCCGTGGTGATCCGCACGGCGGGCTCGCCCATGGTGTCGGCGCCCTCCATCTCCTCCTCCGTGGCGAGCTCGGACTCGAGGGCCCGCGTCCGCAGCGCCCGCATGAAGTCACGGTCCATGGTGGTCATGTAGACGACCGGCGTGCCGGCGCGCTCGGCGGCGGCCATCCCCACCCGGTGCACCTGGACGTGGTCCGGGTGGCCGTAGCCACCGTGCTCGTCGTAGACGACCAGGACGTCGGAGGACTCCTCGGCCAGCAGGTCAGCCAGACGGCCGGCGGCCTCGTCGGGGTCGGCGGTGGCGAAGCAGTCCGGCCTCGACGCGCTCGGCTCACCCTCCATGCCCGAATCCTCGTAGCCGAGGAACGCCAGTCGGGCGACCCCGAGGAGGCGCGCCGCCTCGGCGAGCTCCACCTCGCGGCGGGACGCCAACGACTCCCCGGGGTCGAGGAATCCGTCGTCCACCTCGCCCAGCTCGCCCCGGGTGGCCGTCACCAGGACGACCCGGTGGCCCTGGTCGGCCAGGGACGCCATGGTGCCGCCCGTGGCGATGGCCTCGTCGTCGGGGTGGGCGTGGAAGAACGTCACGGTGGCCATGGATCCGACCCTAGCGGTCACTCATCCGAGAGGGAGCTGGGGTGCCTCGGCCAGGGACAGCTGTCCGGCCACGGCCTTGGCGACGCTCGTCGAGCGCCTCCCGGTGGACGCGAAGATCCGCTCGGGGCCGAACGAGCGGATGGTCCGGTCGCCCGGTCGGCCCCCCACCACCTCGACGCACTCCGCGCCGTTCTTGGTGTTCACCACGTGGGCGCGGAACTCCCAGGTGGCGCCCCGCATCGCCACGCCGCGCACCACGACCGGGTCCCCGGTGCGCAGACCGTTCCAGGACTCCGAGCGCACGAGGTGCTCCGACGCCCGCAGCGCCGCCTTCTTCGCCCCGGCCGAGGTGCCGCGGCTCAGCGCCGTTCCTTCCGCATCGTGGTGTACCGGTGCCAGATCAGGAAGGCCACGGCCACCACCACCAGGACGGCGATCACGTAGGAGGCGTAGCTGAACGACTTCTGCACGTGGTCGTAGGTGCCCCCGAGCGAGTAGCCGAGCAGCGTCAGTCCGGTGCACCAGACCGCACAGCCGATGACGGTGAAGAGGACGAATTTGGCCAAGGCCATCTCGGCGAGCCCGGCGGCGAAGGACACGAAGGACCGGAGCAGGGGGATGAACCGGCCGAAGAGGACCAGCGGCTCGCCGTGGCGGTCGAACCAGGCCTCGGCCCGGTCCAGGTCCTTGTGGGTGAGCAGCAGGTACCGACCCCACTTGTCGACGGCCGCCCGGCCCCCCTTGAGACCGATGAGGTAGCCGACCAGGGAGCCCGCCACCTCGCCGGCCACGGCGACCAGGATCACCAGGACCAGCGACAGGTGGAAGAACTCGTTCGTCGGATGGCCGTTGACGAGCGTGTGGACCTCGCCGCTGGCCAGGGCGCCGCCGCCGATGATGGCCACCTCGGCACCGGCCGGGATGCCCATCGAGGAGATGAAGCTCAGCACGAAGATGGCGAGGTAGCTGTAGTGGTAGAGGAAGTTGGTGAGCGTCGATTCCATGGTCCCCATTGTCTAGCCGTCCGCGGCGGGGCACCGGGGCACCTGCGGTGTCGGCCGTGCGCCCCGGGCGACTACCGTCACCTCGTGCCCACCGGACCCGAACCGGCGTCCCTGCCCGCCCTCACCTGCACGACCCCGGACGGGGTGGACCTGGCCGTCTACGACTTCGGCGGCACCGGTCCCGACCTCCTGCTCGTGCACGCCACCGGCTTCTGCGCCGGCGTCCTCCTGCCCCTGGCCCGGGCGCTGTCGGACCGGTTCCGCTGCCACGCGCTGGACCTCCGCGGCCACGGCCGCTCGGGTCGCCCCCCCGACGGCGACTTCGCCTGGTCCGGCTTCGGCGTCGACGTCCTGACCGTCGTCGACCGACTCGGGCTCGACCGGCCGGCCGGCTTCGGGCACTCGTGCGGCGGTGCCTCGCTGCTGCTGGCCGAGCAGGCCCGTCACGGTACCTTCCGTGGGCTCTACCTCTTCGAGCCGGTCGTCGTGCCCGATCTCGAGGTGCCCTTCCCGCTGGCGGAGAACCCCCTGTCGCGTGGCGCCCGTCGGCGACGGTCGACGTTCCCCTCCACCGAGGATGCCTACGTCAATTTCGCCGCCAAGCCGTCCTTCGGGGTGCTCGATCCCGAGGTGCTGCAGCGCTACGTGGAGGACGGCTTCGAGGTGGTGCCCGCCGCCGAGGGCGGTGACGGGCAGGAGATCCGACTGCGGTGCGACCGCGACGACGAGGCGGAGGTCTACGTCGGCGGCTTCGGCAACGGGGTCTACGCCCGCCTGGACGAGGTGGCGTGCCCGACGGTGTTCGCCTACGGCGAGGGCACCGACTCGTTCGGCGCCGGGGCCATGGGCGCGGACGCGGCACGCGTGACGCACGCCGCCGTCGAGGCCTTCCCCGGGATCGGCCATTTCGGGCCGCTGGAGCGGCCCGCCGTCGTGGCCGGGGCCGTGGCCGCCGCCCTCGGCGCCCACGACGGCACACCCCCGTCGTAGTCTCTGCCCGTGCCGTTCGATCCTCCCCGCTCGCTGTCGCCGTCCAAGGTGACGGCGTTCCGCGACTGCGCCCTGGCCTTCCGCTTCACGGCCATCGAGCGCCTGCCCGACCCCGCCACGGTCTGGACCGTGAAGGGCACGCTGGTCCATTCCGCCCTCGAGGGCCTGTTCTGGAACCACCCCCGGGGCGGACGTTCGCCGGCCGCGGCCACAGCCGAGCTCCATGCCGCCTGGTCGGACCTGCAGGACGATCCCGACTACCTGTCGCTCGACCTGTCGCCCGAGGGCGCCGACTCCTTCCTCGCCGATGCCGAGCAGCTGGTCGCCAACTACTTCCGCCTGGAGGACCCCGACGAGGTGACGCCGGTCGGGATCGAGCTGACGCTCGACGCGCCACTGGGTGGGGTCCGGCTGCGCGGCATCCTGGACCGGCTCGACCTCACCCCCGGGGGCGACCTGGTGGTGGTCGACTACAAGACCGGTCGGGCGCCGTCCGACGCCTACCTGCAGTCCAAGCTGACCGGGGTCCAGACGTACGCCCTGCTGTGCCAGGAGGTCCTCGGACGCCGGCCGGTGCAGGTGCGGCTCCTCCACCTGAAGGAGCCGACGGTCATCACCGCCGAGCCGNNATCGAGCGGGCCTGCCGGGACGAGGACTTCCGGCCGAAGACCGGGCCGCTCTGCCGGTTCTGCCGGTTCCGCGACTTCTGTCCCGCCTACGGCGGCGACCCGTCACTGGCCGCGGCCGCGCTCGGCACCTCCACCCCGGGGGCGGCATGACCGCCACCGACGGTCCCGGTCCCGCCGGGGACCCGGCACCCGACGTCGCCGTTCCGGGCACCGGCCTGATGGGCACCGTGTCCGCCATCGACGACCGCGTCGACCGGCTGTTCGAGCCGCTGCGGGGCGTGCCCGCGCTCGATGCCGCCGCCAAGGCGATCAGCGCGGTCGGCGACCACGGCTGGCTGTGGACCGGGGTGGCAGCCTGGCGCGGCCGCCGGTCGGGCCCCACCCGCCGGGCGGCCGTGCGGGCCCTGGGTGTCGCCGGCGTGTCCTCCGCCCTCGTCAACGCCGGGATCAAGCTGGTCGTCGACCGCGAGCGACCCGACACCTCGGACCTCGTACTGTCCGACGCCGGCGTGCCGGTGCGGGCCCCGCGCACGAGCAGCTTCCCGAGTGGCCACACGCTGGCCGCGTTCTGCTCCGCGGCGGTGCTGAGCCGCCCGGGCGACCGGCGCGGCACCGCCTTCCTCTACGCGTCGGCCGGGCTGATCGGGGTGAGCCGGATCCACCTCCGCCACCACCACGCCTCGGACGTGGTCGGCGGAGTCGTCATCGGCACCGCCCTGGGCCTCGCGGTCCGTCGCCTGCGGTGAGGCCCGACACCCGGCCCACCGGGTACCAGGGACCGGGGGCGCCGGGGCCCGGTGCGCGGGGAATGGAACCCCGGGAACCGGGGTTGGCCCTGCCATGAGTGCACCGCAGACCTTCGCCGTGACCTGGGACTACCGCTGCCCCTTCGCCCGCAACGGCCACGAGCACCTCCTCGACGGCCTGGCTGCGGGCGCCGGGTGGAACGTGTCCTTCGTGCCCTACTTCCTCAACCAGGGCATGGGCGCCGAGGGCCAGGACACGTGGGACGACCCGGCCCACCGGGCCGACCTCCTGGCGCTGGCCGCGGGCGTGGCCGTCCGGGACCGGTTCGCCGACCACTTCCTGGCCGTCCACCGCGCCCTCTTCGACGCCCGCCACGTGGACGGCGCCGACCTGCGGGACCGGTCCGTGGTCCACGCCATCCTCGACGGGGCCGGCGTCGACGCCGACGCCGTGCTGGCCGAGGTGGACGCCGGCTGGCCCGCCAAGGTGATCCGGCAGGAGCACGAACGGTGCGTCGACGAGCTCGACGTGTTCGGTGTCCCCACCTTCATCGTCGACGACGATGCGGTGTTCGTCCGCCTCATGAGCCGTTCCGACGGCGACGGCGCGCTGGCCCGCCGGACGATCGACCGGGTGCTGACCCTGCTCGGCGACCACCCCGAGCTCAACGAGTTCAAGCACACCCGCCTGTCCCGCTGAGCGGCGACGGGGTGGGCCGCTCCCCCACCGACGGAAACGGTCCCGAGCCGGGCCTCAGCTCCCGACCAGGCCGGCCAGCGTGTCGACCGAGGCACGGATCTCGTCGGCCGTCCCGAACGGGGCACCGCAGAAGTCGGTGGCGCCGATGTCGGACAGGCGCCTCACCTGGGCCGTGACCTCGTCGGCCGAACCCACGATGGCCACGTCCGCCGGACCGTCGGCTCCCTCGCGATCGAGCATCGCCCGGTAGGAGGGCAGATGGCCGTAGACGGCGAAGGTCTCGGCCGCCTTGGCGCGGGCCGCCGCCGGGTCGTCCGTCACGCAGACCGGCAGGCCCACGCCGATCTGCGGCAACGGGCGCCCGGCCTCCTCGGCGGCGGCCCGGATGGTGGGTCCGATGTGGTCCTCGATGGTGGCCGGGCCCGTCATCCACGTGATGGTGCCCGTGGCCATGTGCCCGGCGATGTGGAGCATGACGGTGCCGAGGGCCGCCACCAGGACGTCGGGTCCGGGCGCGTCGATCTGCAGGGGACCGAACGTCGAGGCCTTGAGCGTCTCGCCGGCGTAGGTGACCTGATCGCCGGCCAGCAGCGGCATCAGGATCTCGAGGTACTCACGCATGTGACGGGCGGGCTTGTCGAACGACAGGCCGAACACGTTCTCGATGACCAGCTGGTGCGACAGGCCGACGCCCAGCGTGAGCCGCCCGCCGCTGGCCGCCTGCACCGTCAGGGCCTGGGCCGCCAGCATCACCGGGTGGCGGGGGTAGGTCGGGACCACGGCCGTGCCGAAGTGGATCGAGGGGACCTCGCGCGACACGGCGGCGAGGGTGGTCAGGGCGTCGTAGGCGAAGATCTGGCTGGACCACGCCACCTCGATCCCGGACTCGGCCAGGCCGGCCACCTGGGCCACCACGTCGTCGAACGGCCGCTCCGTGTCGAACATCACACCGATCCGCATCCCTGCCTCGTTTCTGGTCGCCCCGGTGGCGCACCCGATCGTGCGCACCGGCCCGCGGGGTGGTCGGGCCGGCGTCCGCCCCACCGTACCGGGACGACGGCACCCCGGTCGGACCGGCGGGAGGAAACGATGTGAACGCGCGGCCACAGATCGGGCAGAATGCAGCCATGTCCGTCGCCATCCTCATGGGGAGCTCCTCCGACACGTCCGTCATGGACGACGCGGTCCAGCTCCTCCGCACGTTCAATGTCCCCGTCGAGATCCGGGTCCTGTCGGCCCACCGCACCCCGGACGACACCGTGGCCTTCGCCCGCGCCGCGGCCGGGCGCGGCGTCAAGGTGATCATCGCCGCAGCGGGCGGTGCCGCCCACCTGGCCGGCGTCGTCGCCGCCACCACGCCGCTGCCGGTCATCGGGGTGCCGGTGGCCCTGCCCAACCTGCAGGGCCTCGACTCGCTGCTGGCCATGGTGCAGATGCCGAAGGGGATCCCGGTGGCGACCGTCGCCATCAACGGCGCCCGCAACGCCGCGCTCCTGGCCGTCCGCATCATGGCCCTGGCCGATCCCCGGCTGGCCTCCGAGCTCGACAACTACATCGCCAACCTGGCCGACCAGGTGCGCGACATGGACGCCGAGGTCGTGGCCAAGTACACCCAGGGCTGAGTCGGTCCGCCGGACGCCCCCACGTCATCGGGGGAGGTACCACGGCACCGGCCGACGGCCGTGGCCGGGCCGTCGGGGTCACCATCCAGCGGGATTCGAGCGCCGCGGGATCGAACGCCGCGGGATCGAGCGGAAGTCGCTTCCCGACGTCGCCCGGACCCGACCGGATTCGCCCCGGACCGAGGCCGAGGACTGCGGACCGCCGACCTCGGCCGGGAAGGGGCACCTCCTGGCCCCCGCTCGGTCCGAGGCGGAAGAGGCGGCCAGGCGCTGCGGATCAGACGGGTATTCAGCGGTTCGGAACCGGCCCCTCATCGGTCATCGGCTCCGAATCCCGTCGGCACGGGCACCGACCGACAGCCGCGACCGGTCGATCCACACCGGCCACGAAGGCCGTCAGTCTCGTCGTCCGGGGGTGGTTCCGGATGGTGCAGACGAGTCGACTCCGCCGGATCCAGCCCGGTGCGTGCGCCATGTGTCCATCCGGCCCGCTGGAGATGGAGCGGTGCCCGGCGGCGCGGCGCGGTGGGGCGGGCCGCCTGCGGAGTCTTCGCCAGCCGGTCACGGCAATCCCTCGATGATCCTCAGGACCTCCTCCTTCCGGTATCCGTGCTCACTGGAGAAGCCGAGGAGATCTCGACAACGAGCCACGACCTCGGCCAGGCCCGGGGCGTCTCCCGTGACCGAGATCCCTCGCCCTCGTTTGAATTCCAGGAGGCCCTCGTCCCGTAGCTGGCGCAGTGCCCGGAACATGGTGTTCTGATTGACGCCGAGAACGGCAGCCATGTCCCGCGCCGGGGGGAGCCGCGCTCCGGGTTTCGCCTCGCCCTCCGCGATGTCACGACGGATCTCCGCCGCGACTTGCAGGTACAGGGGCACTGAGCTGTCGCTGTCCAACGCCATGGAAAGATGATACTAGTTGATATAGTATCTTCTGATGCAGACCACTCAGCCACCACCGGCAAGGAGTGATGCTGGAGCGCCACCTCGGCCGGGCGACACCTTCACCGAGGAGCTGGTCATACGCGAGGCTCGGCGGAGGCAGCGTCGCCGGTGGATCGGATGGGGGTGCACTGCGCTCGTCCTCGTCGGGGCGGCTCTGCTGATCACTCGTTCGACAGGTCACACGCCGTCGAAGGCGAAGCCCTCGATCCACCACACGGGGGTGCTTCCTCCTCCGGCGGCCGCCACGGTGGCGGCCTGCGCATCATCGAGCCTCAGCGTCGGCGTCGGGTTCGTGCAGGGAACGTCCGAGGAATGGATCATCCCCCTCGAATTCACCAACCAGGCGGCGGCACCCTGCACGGTCACCGGGTACCCCCAGGTGTCGTTGGTCAATGGAACCGGGCAGCAGGTGGGGCTGCCGATCGAGCAGGTGCAGGGTGGATGGCCCGGCGGGTCCGTCACCCTGGCCCACGGTCAGACCGCAGAAGCGGTCCTCTCGGAGCCTGATACGACGGACCTCCTCGATGCCGGAGAGTCGTGCACACCGGTCGCCCTGAGCGCCATCCGGGTCGCCTCGCCCGCGGTGGTCGTCGCGGGTTCTTCGGGAGAGTGGTCGCAGGCCACCATGACGTGCAGCACCGGGAGCGTCACTCCGTCGATCGGACCCCTCCATACCGTCCTCCCTCCGGGAGACGGCTGAACGGAACGCCGAGGTTCGAGCGGGCGTGGGCGGACTGCGTATGCCCCGGAAGGGCCGGGTAGCGGACAGCCCGGACGGGTGAGATCGGTTCTGGTTCGGCTCCCCCCGTGCACGCCGGTGACCTGACGCCCCGGCGCCGCCCGGCTCCGGCCTACCGCGGGGCCAGCCCCTCGACGGCGGCCGCCAGGTCGACGCCGAAGGGCAGGACGGCCAACGCCGGGATGTCGACGCCGTTGGCCACGTACCGGGCGATCCTGGCGCGGCACTCGGCGAAGGAGCCGTGGACCACGAGGTCGTCCACGACCTCGTCGGGCACGGCTTCGAGGGCGGCCTTGCGATCGCCCTCCTTCCAGAGGCGCCACATGTCGCCGAGGGCGTCGCCGCGGCCCAGCCACCGGTGGAACTCGGCGTAGACGCCGACGTTCAGATAGGCCGTGATCATCCGCCGGCCGATGGCCCGGCACATGTCGGCGTCCTCGCTGGGGATGACGAAGATCCGGGCGGCCACCGGGATGTCGGCGCCGAGTTCCGGGGTCACGGTCGACACGTCGTCGGCCGACAGCCAGTTGATGATCACCCCGTCGGCCGCCCGGCCGGCCAGGCGGAGCATGCCCGGACGCAGGGCGGCCAGGAAGATCGGGGGCGGCTCGGCCACCGGACGGGCCAGCCGGAAGCCCCGTACCTCGAAGGTGTCGTACGCCGTGTCGACCTTCTCGCCGGCCAGCGCCTCACGCAGGAAGGCGATGGTGTCGCGGACCCGCTTGTACGGCTCGGTGAACGGCACGCCGTTCCAGCGCGACACGATGACGTCCGAGGAGGTGCCGAGACCGAAGGTGAAATGGCCCGGCGCGGCCTCGGCCATGGCCGCCACGCTCTGGGCGAGCAGGGCGGGCCCCCGGGTGTACGCGGGGATGATGGCCACCCCGAGCTGGAGTTCGGGCGTCCAGGCCGCGGCCAGGGCCAGGGGCGTGAAGCCGTCGACGCCGTCGGTCTCGGCCGACCAGACGTCCGTGTACCCGAGCCGCAGCAGGTCCTCGTACCAGCGCCGGTGCTCGACCAGCGGGATCCCGTCGAAGGGGACGGTGATCCCGTAGCGGGCGCCTGGCGTCGGGGGTGCGGTGGGTGCGTCGGGCTCGGTCATGGCCCCCGTATTACACCCTTCGGGCACACTGCTCCCATGAGTACGAACGACGACACCCGCACCCTCGGGCTGCAGCTGCCGCTCCCGATGCTCGACGCCGACCCGGCACCGGGCCCGGTGGCCGTCCCCGACCTCGACCCNNGACGAGCGCACGGATGACGAGCGCGGCGACGCCGGCTGGCGGCTCGACGAGCACACCCGGCAGGTCGGCCGGCGGGGCATCGCCGAGGCCCGGGCCCGGCTCCGGGCCGGCTCGGGACGCGCCGCCTGACCGGTCGCCGACTACGGTCGGAGCATGGCGTCCGTGGCCGAGCGGCTCGGGGCAGCTCCCGATGACCGCCTCCTGATCCTCAACTGTGCCGACCTGGGTTTCTGCCATTCGGCGACGACGGGCGTGTACGACGCGCTCCGGGACGGGCTCGCCACGTCGGCGTCGCTGCTGGTGCCGGCGCCCTGGGCACGTGAGGCGGCGTCACGCTTCCGGGGTGACGACGTCGGCGTGCGCCTGACGCTGAACGCCGAGCACGACCTGTACCGCTGGGGCCCGATCACCCAGGCCCCCTCCCTCCTCGACGGCGACGGCGGGTTCCCCCGCACGGTCACCGACGTGTGGGACCACGCCGACCTCGACGAGGTGCGACGTGAGTGCCGGGCCCAGGTCGAGCGCGCCGTGCTGTGGGGGTTCGACATCAGCCACCTGGACGCCCACATGGACGCGCTGCTGCTGCGTCCCGAATTCTTCGACGTCTACCTGGAGCTCGCCGTCGACTTCGGGCTGCCGCTGCGCCTGCCCGACGACACCGTCGAGCCCACGGTCGGGTTCCCGATCCGCCAGCTGACGGCCGAGGAGGGCGTCCTGTTCGCCGACCGGGCCGTCACCGTCCCCGCCGTGGGCGGGCGCGAGGCGCTGCTCGAGGCCCTCGGCTCCCTCGGTCCCGGTGTGACCGAGATCACCCTGCACCCGGCGGTCGACAGTCACGAGCTGCGGGCGGCCACCGGTGACTGGTCGTCCCGGGTGGACGACCTCGCACTCCTGGTGGGCGATCCGGCGGTGGCGGCGGCCGTGGACGCGGCCGGGGCGACCCGCATCGGCTACCGGCCCCTGCGCGACGCCATGCGGCACCCCGTAGCCACGTGACCACCGCACCCGGGCCCGACGGGCCGGGTGCCGGAGGGGAGACCGGCCCCCGACCCCTGACCGTCACCGGGCTGCTGCTGCTCGACCCGCACGGCTACGACCCCACCCTCATCGACTCGGTCGTCGTCGACGACCACGGGATCGGCGTCGTCCGGCGCCGGGGGGAACCGCCCCGGCTGCTGCCCTGGGAGTCGGTCGTGGCCCATGCGGTCGAACCGTGGGGTGGTGGGGTCATCCCGGCGTGGTGGACGGACCCCGCCCGCCAGCGGCCCGACACGCCGGCCCCGGTGCCCGGTGGCCCGGCCCCGACGCTGGTCGAGGAGGCCGTCNNCGCACCGGCACCTACCGGTTCCTCCGCTCGGGCGGGGACCCGGCCGACCTCAGCCGACGGATCGGGGCCTTCGCCGTGCGGCGCCAGGGCCCGGCGGGGCTGTCGACGGTCACCACCGTGGCCCCGCGCCAGCTCCGCCGGGCCCACCGGACCGGCTGGGCCCGGGTCCGGCCCTACCTGGTGGTCCTGCTCGTCGTCGTGGTGGTGACGGCCGTGACGCTCATCCTGCTGCAGAGCGCGGGCGCCATCCACCTGCCGTTCCTCGGGGGCGGTGCCTCATCGGCACCCGGGCTCCACCGGATGGCCGGCGGGCTCCCCGCGGCTCCGACGGTGGGGACCGGCCTCGTGGGGTCGGCCTAGAACTCGGTCCGGGCCGACAGGCGGCCGAGACGGTCCCGGGCGGCGTCGGTGCCGGCCAGGGCCAGGAGGTCCAGGAGCGGCGCCATGGCGCCGGCCACCTTCATCCGACCCTGCATGAAGGCGACCGACGGGTCGAGGGCACCCGTCACCAGGGCCCGGGCGTCGGCGTCGGTCAGGGTCAGCGTCAGGTCGGGGCCCTCGACGGGCCCGGCACCGCTCCCCACCAGCCTGCCCCCGGCGAACGTGGCGTGCCCGGCCACATCACCCGCGACACCTCCGGTCACCTCGACCACCACCGTGCCCTCGAGCGTCGGGGGACCGCTCAGTCCCCCGGCCTCGTCGCCGGCCAGCGCGAACCAGTCGTCGGTGAGCCACCGGGCCGTCACGGTACCGGCACCTCACCCGGACCGGCGAACAGGTCGTCCTCGACCACCCCGTCGCGGTCCGGGACGCGCACGGTGCCGTCGGGATCGCCCACGAAGGCCAGCCGGTAGTCGTCGTGCGGCTCGATGGACTCCATCACCTCGGGGGGCAGCCCGAACCAGAATTTCGAGTTCGGGTCCACCTGGGTGGCGTGGGCCAGCAGGGCCTCGCGACGGACGTGGGCCTGCGACGAGATGTCGACCACCGCAGTCGCCGCCTCCTCGGGCATGGTGTCCCAGCGGGCCCGCCAGTCGGCGTCGAAGGGCGACTCCAGGCCGAGCTCCTCGAACTTGTCGTGGATGGCCCGGAACCGGGCCGCGGAGTGGATCGTGTAGTACAGCTTCGCCGGCTGATGGGGCGCACCCGCCCCGGGGAAGCGGGCCGGGTCACCGGCCGCCCGGAAGGCGGCCAGCCCGACCTCGTGGACGCGCAGGTGGTCCGGGTGGGGATAGCCCGACTGGTCGTCGCCGTAGATGACCATGACCCGTGGACGGGTGCGGCGGATCACG
>PMFY01000214.1:0-2136 GCA_003157945.1 Acidimicrobiaceae bacterium
TCAGGGCGTCAGGGCGTCAGGGTGTCAGCTCGTCAGGGCGTCAGGGTGCCGTCGTCGTGGTCGTCGACGTGGTGGTCGTCGACGAACCGGTCGTGGAACCGGACGTCGAAGGGGCCGGCGTGGTGCCGGGGGTGGCCGTGGCCGACGGGCTGAAGGTGGCGACGAACGGCGTGTGCACCGGCGACGGCAGCACGACCGGGATGGTGTCCACCTCCAGCGTCAGGGTCGGCGTGCCGAACTGCACGGTGGTGATCCCCGAGGCGTCGACGTTCTGGACCGTGCCGGAACTGAGCTCACCGGCCCAGACCGTCTTGCCGGTCGTCGCCGAGTCGACCTGGGCCCAGCACGTGCCGGTGCCCGTCAGGGTGATCTGGTAGGTCGTGTGCGGCAGCGTGTACGTGGCCGAGGTGCCGCCGGACCCGGTGGTGGTGGCGACGAACTGTGTCGGCACGGTCGTGGGGGTGGGGCGTGTCGAGGGCGTGGGGCGTGTCGAGGTCGTGGTGGTGGATCCGGCACTGCGGCGCGGACGGGTGGTCGTCGTCGACGCGTGGGAGGAGGTGTGCGACTTGTGGCTGCCGATGATGGCCAGCGCCCCCACGACCACGATGACGGCGATGGCCACCATCACGCCGGTGCCCGGCCGCCGACGGTGGTTCATCGAGTCGAGGGCCATCCGCTGCGCCCGGTCGGCCCGGGCCGGCGTGGTCGGTTCGGCGCCGTAGGGCCGGCCCCGCTCCACCGGTCGGGCGTCGTCGAAGACGATGGGGGCGTCCGGATCGGGGAACTCGTCGGTCCCCCGCACCGGCACCGGGGGGACCACCCGTTCGGTCACCCCGCCGGACTGGCTGGTCGGCACCACCCGGACCGGTCGCACGGTCGGCGGCCCGATCCGCTCGGACAGGTGCTCGAGCGTGCCGAGCGCGTGGTTGTAGTTCGCCACCGAGTGGACGTCGTCCCCCCGCGGCCGCCGGGCGACGACGACCGCGACGGCCACCACCACCAGCACCACAGCCACGAGCGCGAGCGTCCACATCCGGTCTATTCAACCCCGAAACGCCCCCCCGGGGGTAAGGCGGGTCCGCCGGAGGGACCGGCCCGGTCGGCACTGCCGTCGTATCGCCCCTGGTGGGAGGCTCAGATCGCGGTGACAGCGGTCATCCCGCCGTCGACCGTGAGGTGCGCCCCGGTCACGAATGAGGACTCCGAGCTGAGCAGGAACCGGATCGGGGCGGCGATCTCGGTCGGGTCGGCGATGCGCCGGAGCGGTGTCCGCTCCTCGATCTGCTCACGGAAACCCGGCAGTTCGAAGGCCGGTTCGAGCATCGGGGTCACGACCGCCCCCGGACAGACGGCGTTGACGCGGAATCCCTCCAGGGCGTAGCGCTGCGCGAGCGACCGCATGACGCCGAGGACCCCACCCTTCGAGGCGCAGTAGGCCGTCAGGACCGAGCTGCCGAAGAGCCCCTCGATGGAGGACACGAGCACGACGGCCGAGCCCGGGCCGGCCTCACGGAACGGTGGCAGCAGGTGGCGGGCGATGACGGCTGCGGCGCGCAGGTTGACGTTCAGGGTGGCGTCCCAGATCTCGTCGTCGAGGTCGTCGACGGTGGCGGCACCGGACACCCCCGCGGCGTGCACGAACCCACCGAGCGATCCGAGGGCCGTGGCGGCCTCGGCCACCGCTCCGGGCACCACCGCCGAGTCGACCACGTCGACCGACGCGGTGTGCACCCGCACCCCGAGCGCACGGCAGCGGTCCGCCGTCTCCTCGGCACCGGGCCCGTCGATGTCCCACAGGGCCACCGGGCGGCCGACCTCCGCCAGTGCGACGGCGGTGGCCCGCCCGATCCCGGAGGCCCCTCCCGTGATCAGGACGCCGGTGCCCGGAGTTCCGAGGAGGGTCGTGGAGGGGTCGGTCGGTCGGGGGTCGGTCATGGGAGGAGTTTCCCAGAACGTCCGGGGTGACCGTGCCGCTCAGGTGCGGAGTCCCAGGTAGGGCTGACGTCCCGGGGGGATCTCGGACCGGCGGGGGTTCTGCTGGTCACGGGCCGACAGGACGGGGTCGGTCACCCCCCAGTCGCCGGCGACCGCCGGATCGTCCCACGCCACACCGAGCTCGTCCTCGGGGTTGTAGTA
>PMFY01000214.1:2173-8183 GCA_003157945.1 Acidimicrobiaceae bacterium
GCCAGCACGTACCAGTAGTCCGACTGGTGCAGGTGGTAGTGCAGTCCCACCACCGCCCCGGCCTGCTTGGTCGAGCGGTTGCCCTGGATCATCTCGCGGCCCAGCGGGAACCAGCTGCGCCGGTAGGTCTCGACGAACCGGCCCCGTTCGTCGCCGTGGGCGTCGGGCTCCACGATGATGACGTCACGGATGACGTCGGATTCGATGATCTTCGGCATGGCCCCTACCCCTCGTGCGGTGCTCGGTCGTGACCCACCGTATCGAAGTGGCTCCGGTAGAAGAGGAGGGGCGATCCCTCGCCGACGCCGACGCCACGCACGTGCCCGAGGATCAGCTCGTGATCACCCGCGTCGTGGACGAGGGCCACGTCACAGTCCACCCAGGCCAGGCTGCCCTCGATGATCGGTGATCCGGTACCCGGGGCCGGACGCCAGGCGACGCCCTCGAACTTGGGGCCCCCCGAGAGGGCGAAGCCCATGCACAGCTCCTCCTGGTCCTCGCTCAGAACGTTGACGCAGAAGCTGCCCGACCGGGCGATGCGGGGCCAGCTCGTCGAGGTGCGGGCCGGGGCGACGGCCACGTACGGCGGGTCGATCGAGAGGGAGACGAAGCTCTGGCAGGTGAAGCCCACCGGTTCACCGTCCTCCACACCCGACACGATCGTGACACCGGTGGCGAACCGACCCAGGGCCTCCTTGAACTGCCGGGAGTCGAAGGAGGGCGTCGCGCTCGTCCCGTTACCCGCCGTCACCGCTTCCTCAGTTCGAAGGTCCCGCCCTCCTTGGCCGCGTTGACCTGGACCTTGCCGGCGGACTGGGCGACCTGTCGGGCCGCTCGCAGCATGGTGTCGAGCTGCCGGTCGGTGTGGCCGGGGTCGTGGTGGAACATGTCGAGGCGTCGGGCACCGGACACCGTCGCCACGTGGACGGCGTAGGCCGGGGTCGAGTGACCCCAGTCGAACAGCTCGACGAACTCCTCCTCGGTGTACTGGGAGTCGTGGATGAGCAGATCCACGCCGTCGCACAGCTCCAGCACGTCGGCCGACACCGTGGTGCGGTCCACCGGTGCCTGGTGGTCGGGCAGGTAGGCGACGGTGGCGCCGTCCGCCTCGATGCGGAAACCGAGCGTGTTGCCGATGTGGGGGATGGTCCGGACCGTGACCGTGATCCCCCCCAGCTGGAACTCGTCCGTCCCCTTCAGGTCGTGGTACCGGAGCTCGCCCCGGAAATCGGCCATGTGCACCGGGAAGAACGGCGGCTTGACCATGCCCGCCATCGTGGACTGCAGGGAGTCGTCGACCTGGGCCGGTCCGTAGATCTCGAGCAGGGCACCCGGGTCGCGCATGGGCGGGAAGAACGGCGTGCCCAGGACGTGGTCGTAGTGGAGGTGGGTCAGGAGGCAGTTGCCGCGCAGCGGCCGCCCGGCCGGCACCAGTGCGGTGTTGAGGTGGTGGCCGAGCGCGCGCAGTCCCGTGCCCATGTCGAGCACGAGGGGCGGCTCGTCGTCGACCTCGACCAGGACGCAGGAGGTGTTGCCCCCGTAGCGACGTTGCTGGTCGGACGAGCACGGGCAGGAGCCCCGGACGCCGAAGTAGGTGATCCGCACAGTCAGAGGAGGCTAGCCGGAGCGGCAGGTGAGCCGTCGGGCTACCCTCCCGCCATGCACGATCGAGACACCGCCGCCGCCGCCGTCCACACCCTCACCGTCCGCGGCATGGAGTTCGCCTACCTCGAGGACGGGCCCGCCGACGGCCCTCTGGCCCTGTGCCTGCACGGGTTCCCCGACACTGCCCACACCTGGCGCCACCTGCTCCCGGAGCTGGCCGGCGCCGGCTATCACGCCGTCGCCCCGTTCCTGCGGGGCTACGCTCCGACGGCCGTGCCGACCGACGGTCGCTACGACACCGGCACGCTGGCCCTCGACGCGTGTGCGCTCCACGAGGCCCTCGGGGGCGACGACCGCGCCGTCATCATCGGCCACGACTGGGGGGCCCTCCTGACGTACCCGGCCGCCGCGGCCGAGCCCGACCGCTGGCGCCGGGTGGTCACCATGGCCGTGCCCCCTCCCGCATCGATGGGCTTCGGGTTCTTCGACTACGACCAGCTCCGTCGCAGCTGGTACGTCTTCGTCTTCCAGAGCCCGCTCGCCGAGTTCGCCGTCGGGAAGGACGGGATGGCCTTCATCGACCGCCTCTGGGCCGACTGGTCGCCCGGCTACGACGGCGCCTGGGACGCCGCCCGCGTCAAGGAGGCGCTCGCCTCCGAGGACCGGCTGTCCGCCGCCATCGGCTACTACCGCGCCATGTTCGCCCCACCGTCGGACGACCCGGCGGCCGCCACGGCGGCGGCGGCCGGTGAGGCCCCCGGCCCGCAGCCCACGCTCTACCTCCACGGCGCCGCCGACGGCTGCATGGGGCTCGAGATCATCGGACCGGTCACCGATCACCTCGCCCCGGGCTCGGAGCTGGTCGTGGTCGAGGGCGCGGGNNCGGGTCGGCCGGATCGGCCCGATCAGTCCGGACCCAGGGCCAGGGAGGCGACGGCGCGGGCGACCTGCTCCAGCATGGCGAGCCGGCCCGGGTCGGACGTCGGCTCACAGATCTTCCGCCAGGGGTTGTACTCCGTGCCGATGATCCCCGCGTGGTCGGTGTCGAGCTGCCGGAGCACCACCCGCCAGCCGGCCTCGGCCAGGCGTCCCGCGGCGGCGACGGACCCGGCCGGGGGAACCACGGGATCCTCCGTCCCGTGCGCCACCAGTACCGGCCGTCCGGCGCCGCCCACCGGCCCGCCCGCACCGGGGTGACCGTCGAACGGCGACTCGTCATAGGAGCCGGCCAGGCCGACGAGGCCCGACGGGTGCCAGCCGTCGGCGATGCCCGGTCGCTCCGCCACGGCCGCCGCCGCATTGGCGCCGAGCGACCAGCCCGCCAGGACGATCCGGCCCGGGTCGCCACCGAGCTCGCCGGCGGC
Source organism: Acidimicrobiaceae bacterium (assembly GCA_003157945.1). The sequence continues at coordinate 5,143 of PMFY01000214.1, forward strand.
CGTCCGGGCGAAGGTGATGGAGTCCACCAGCTCGACCGGTCCGATCACCGGGTCGTCGGAGCGCCAGTCGGGGACGAGTACGAGCGCGCCCAGCCTGGCGATCCCGGAGGCGAGCGGCGCCAGCACCTCCCGCTCGTCCGGCCCGCTGCCGTGCCACAGGAGCACCACCGGGTCACCCGCGGCCCCCGGGGGCCGGAAGACGTCCGTCAGCCGGCCGGGGCGGTACTGCTCCGCGTGGTGGGCGACGGCCACGACCGGCCGGGCGGCCGGTGACGGCCCGCGCTCCGATGGTTCGTCAGCCACGCCGGTCCCCTGGCGGTCTCAGCCGTCGACGTGGTCGAGCCAGGGCACGACCGTCTTGAGGAAGTCGTTCTGGTCGGGGCTGGCCAGCAGCGGATCCAGGTGGCTGTAGGTGCTCGTGCGGCTGACACTCGTCACGCTCGGGATCTTCGACTCGGCCTTGTAGGCCTCGGCACTGCCCACCACGCCGTTGTCCGCCCCGCCGAGGGCCGTCTGGAACGCATAGAGCGGCACGTCGACCTGCGCGGTGTGCAGCAGGCGCAGCCCGAGGTAGGCGGCGACGGGGGTCTGCTGGAGCGGGGCGGCGGCCCCGGCGTCGATCGACAGCCGCTCGGGGTAGTACCACTCGGCCGCGGCGAGGGGTGTCTGGGCGAAGGTGTCGACCACGTTCTTGATGGGCGTGATGCCGTCGTCGACCCAGCCCGCCGGCGAGCCCGTGCCGACGTGGCCCGAGTGGACCTGGATCAGCTTGAGGCCCGGAGGGGACGACCGGTAGTCGAAGGCGTTGCCGAAGAGTGCCTCGTTGGTGGCCGGTACGGCGGGTTTGAAGGAGGCCGGCAGGAGCGGAAACGACTCGAGCGTGGTGGCGGGCCCGTTCGGGTCCTTGTAGGCGGTCACCGCGCCGACCTCGCTGAAGACGCCGGTGGCCCAGGGCAGTCCGACTCCCAGCAGGTCGAGCCAGGGGCCGCTGGTCTGGAGCTTGGCCAGTGAGGCCTGCACCGAGGGGAGCGTGGCCGGCGCGCCGTAGGAGCTCGACCCACCGGCGCACCCGTCGATGCAGATGATGCCGTTGATGGTCGTGTACCCCGCCGTGCCGTTGAAGTCCCACGCCGGGTAGACCGCGGCCTCCGTGCCGCCGAGGGAGTGGCCGCCCAGGGTGACGGTCCGCTTGCCGCCCTCGCGGGCCTTCATGATCACGGCGTGGAGGTCGTTCATGGCCACGGCCATGCCCCAGTCGTCCACGAAGGCGTAGTCGGCCGGCTTGAGGGGCTGGTAGTGGTCCGTGATGTTCTTGTCGGCCAACCAGCCCAGGTAGTAGTCGAACATCTTCTGCGACGTCGTCGTCCCGGCCAGCGTCGACTGCACGACGGACTCGTCCTGGAGCGCCCCCTCGCGCCGCATCTCCGACCAGACCTGCAGCCCCGGGACGTGGGTGACCAGATAGGGGGCCACCAGGTCGAAGTCGCCGGCACCACCGTTGGTGCCCGGCACCAGGACCAGGACGTGCTTGGCCGACGGACTGCCGAACGTGCGCACCTGCACCTGGTCGAACTTGGCCGGCGTGCCCGCCACCGCCGGGGCGGCGATGGTCTGGACCGACTCGGGTACCGAGGCCGGTGCCCCCAACGCGATCGGCGTGCCCGGCACCGTGGTGGCCGTCGTGGTCGACGACGAGGCCGAGGAGCTGCCGCACCCCGCCAGCACGGTGGCCGCCACCGCCGCGGCGCACGCCGCCGCCGTCCACCGTCCACCACGTCGCATACGGCTCCGTCGCATACCGCTCCCCGAGGTCGCGTCCCGCACCGGATCGGCCGGGAGCCGCCCGATCGGGCGACGGCACCACCGTAGCCAGCACCGGACCGCACCGACCCGCACCGTCGGCACGACGGCGCCCCGGGGAGGCCGACGGGCACAGTCAGGGCAGTCGGAGCGTCCCCGCCGCGTCACGCACGGCCAGGCCCTCCGCCACCAGGGCGTCCGACACCCGCCGGGCCCGACCGGGGTCGTCCGACCATCCGGCGGCCGCCGCCAGCCCGTCGGGTTCGACCGGCCCCGCCCGCAGCGCCGCCACCAGACGGCCGCGACCCTGCCGGTCGGACCCGGCGAAACGGGCCTGGGTCGTCGAGACCCCGGCGGAGCCCCTCGCCGGATCGGGCATCGGGTGGCCTGCCGCCGCCCACCGGCAGCGCCGTCGCACGGGACAGGTCCCACAGACCGGGGCGCGCGACGTGCACACGGTGGCCCCCAGGTCGAGGAGGGCCTGGCCGAAGGACCAGCCACGCCCCGGCGGCACCATGGCGTCCACCACCGCCTGCGCCTCCGTCGGCCGCAACGTCCTCCCCTCGACGGCACGCGCGATCACCCGTCCGGCGTTGGTGTCGACCACCCCCACGTCCCGCCCGAAGGCGAAGGCCAGGACGGCCCGGGCGGTGTACGGGCCCACACCGGGCAGGGCCAGCAGGTCGGCGAGTCCGTCGGGTACCCGGCCGTCGTGCCGTTCCACCACCGCCGTGGCGGCCAGGTGGAGGTGGCGCGCCCGGCGGTTGTAGCCCATGCCCTGCCAGGCCCGGAGGACGTCGCCGAGCGGCGCGGCGGCGCACGTCGAGGCGGTCGGGAAGGCGGCCAGGAACCGGTGGTAGGCCGGCACCACCCGGGACAGCTGGGTCTGCTGGGCGAGCATCTCGCTCACCAGCACGGCCCACGCGTCGCGGGTCGAGCGCCAGGGCAGGTCGTCGCGTCGGGTGGCACCGCCCGCGGACCGCCCCCAGCCCTCGATGGCGGCGCCGAGCGCCTGCACCTGCGCGACGGGCCGGTCCGGACGCGTGCGATGGTCCGGGCCGGCGGGGCGCCGCTCGGTTGCCGTCACCCGCGGGGATCCCGGTGCGACCGGGGGGTCACCCCCAGACGTCGTCGCCGTAGGGACGTCGACGGGCCGGGGCGAAGGCCTGCTTCCAGACCATGACCTTGCGGCGGAAGAAGCACACCTCGTCACCGTGCTGGTTGAACGCCTTGGTCTCGAC
>PMFY01000044.1 GCA_003157945.1 Acidimicrobiaceae bacterium
CCTGGCCAAGACGATCAAGGGCTGGACGTTGGGCCCGACCATCGAGTCTCGCAATGCGACCCACCAGATAAAGAAAATGAACACGGCGGAGCTGAAAAGGCTGCGGGACCGCCTGCACCTCCAGGCCCATATCCCCGACGAAGCCCTTGAGGCCGGGGAACCGCCTTACTACCGGCCACCCCATGACAGCCCCGAGTACCAGTACATGATGCAGCGCCGGGAGCAACTGGGCGGCTCCCTCCCCCACCGCGTGGTCCACTACGAGCCCCTGCCCGCACCGGCCGAGGAGAGCTTCTCCGAGTTCGACAGCGGCTCGGCCGGCCGCCAGGTCTCGACCACCATGGCTTTCGCCGTCCTGCTGCGCCACCTGCTGCGGNNTAATCCCCGACGAGGCCCGCACGTTCGGCATGGACGCGCTTTTCAAGGACTTCAAGATCTATTCGCCCCTGGGCCAGCTCTACGAGCCCGTCGACTCCAAACTGATGCTTACTTATTCAGAGGCAAAAGACGGTCAAATCCTGGAAGAAGGCATAGCCGAAGCCGGTGGCCTGGGAGATTTCACCGCCGCCGGGACCGCATATGCCACCTTCGGCCAGGCCATGGTGCCGTTTTATACGTTTTATTCCATGTTCGGGTACCAGCGGGTCGGGGACTTGATCTGGGCGGCGGCGGACATGCGCGCCCGCGGCTTTTTGATGGGGGCCACGGCCGGGCGGACGACACTGCTCGGAGAGGGGCTCCAGCACGACGACGGCCAGTCGCACCTGCTGTTCTCGGTCGTGCCCAACGTGCAGGCCTACGACCCGGCGTTCGCCCACGAGGTGGCGACCATCGTCGAGGACGGGATCCGGCGCATGACCGGCCCGGAGCCCGAGGACCGCTTCTGGTACCTGACCCTGTACAACGAGAACTACGTGATGCCCCCGCTGCCGACCGATCCGGCCGACGCCGAGCGCGTGCGGACGGGCACGGTGGCCGGCATGTACCGCTTCGCCGACGTACCCGAGGAGACGCCGGCCCGGGCACCCCGGGCGACGGTGCTGTTCAGCGGGCCGGCCTGGCGGGCCGCACTCGAGGCCCGGCGCCTCCTGGCCGACGACTGGGGCGTGGGCGCCGAGGCCTGGTCCGTCACGTCCTACAAGGCGCTCCGCGAGGAGGCCATCGGCATCGACCGCCACAACCGCCTCCACCCCGACGACGATGCCGGAGTGCCCTTCGTGACGGCGGCCCTGGCCGGATCGGCCGGTCCCGTGGTGGCCGTCACCGACTTCATGCGGGCCGTGCCCGACCAGGTCGCACGCTGGGTACCCCGGCGGTTCACGTCGCTCGGGACGGACGGATTCGGTCGTTCCGACACCCGGGAAGTGCTCCGCCGGTACTTCGAGGTGGACGCCGCCCACATCGTCGTGGCCGTCCTGGAGGGCCTGGTGGCGGACGGTGCCCTCCCGGCCAACGCCGTGCCGGCCGCCATCAGCCGGTACGGGATCGACGCGGGGTCCCCCGACCCCTGGACGGCCTGAGCGTCGCGCCCCGCCCCCGTGACGGGGGCGCCGTGACGGGGGCAGGGCGCCGTGCCGCGACGCCTCCGGCGGGACCGGACGGGGGTGTCGGGGGTGCGGTGGCCGGCCCGGACGGGGGTGAGGGCGGGGTGCGGTGGCCTGCCCGGACGGAGGGGCCGGACTCCCCGGGTAGCCTTGCCCTGTGCTCTGGCTCACCGGTGACACCGATGCGGACGCACTGCTGTCGTCCGAACCCCTCGCCCTCCTCATCGGCATGGTCCTCGACCAGCAGATCCCGATGGAACGTGCCTTCAAGGCCCCGTTCGACCTGAAGGTGCGCCTGGGCGGCACGCTCGACGCCGCGGCGATCGCCTCGATGCCGCCCGACGAACTGGCCGCCGTGTTCGCCGAGAAGCCCGCCCTCCACCGCTTTCCCCGCTCGATGGCCGGCCGCGTCCAGGACGTCTGTGCCGCCGTGGTCGACACCTACGGGGGTGCGGCGGACGCCATCTGGACGACGGCCACCGACGGTAAGGGCCTCCTGGCGCACGTGAAGGCGCTCCCCGGTTTCGGCGACCAGAAGTCCCGGATCTTCGTGGCCCTGCTCGGCAAGCAGGTGGGCGTCCGGCCCGCGGGGTGGGACAAGGCGGCGGGCGCCTACGGCGAGGCCGGCTCCTACCGTTCGGTGGCGGACATCGACTCACCCGAGGCCCTGGCGAAAGTGCGCCAGTTCAAGCAGCAGATGAAGGCCGAGGCCCGGGCCAAGCTCCCGAACGCNNGATCGGCCGGACCTCGAGGCATTCGTGGGTCGCTGCATCGAGGGCGGCGTCGACATCGTCCAACTGCGCGACAAGCAGCTCGGTGACGCCGACCTCGTGGCGCGTGCGGGACTCGTCCGGNNGAGGCAGGGGCCGACGGGGTCCACGTCGGCCAGGACGACCTGCCGCCGACCGAGGCACGCCGGCTGCTGGGCCCCGACGCGCTGATCGGCCTCTCGACGCATGCCGGTGCGGAGCTCGACGCCGCGCTGGGCGGTGGACAGGGCGCCGGCAGCGGTGGCCCGGCTCCCGTCGACTACCTGTCGGCCGGTCCGGTGGTGGCCACACCCACCAAGCCGGGGCGTCCCGGTACCGGCACCGGGTACCTGTCCGAGGCGGTGCGGCGATCGCCCTGGCCGGTCTGGGTGACCGGCGGGGTGGACCCGGGCTGCGTGGGCGACCTGATCGGTGCCGGTGCCCGCCACTTCGTGGTGGTCCGCTGGCTGGTGGGCGCGGACGACCCCTACACGGCAGCCCGCACACTGCGTCGTCGGATCGACGAGCTCCTGGGCGACGCGTCCGCCTGACGCCTGCGGGCCCGCGGGACTGAAGTTCTCAGCTCCGGAGGGCCGAAGGTTTCCGGGCCGAAGGGAACCGTGGGACCGGCCGGCCGGGTCGCCCCGGGTTCCGTTCCCCGGTTGCGGAGTGGATCAGCCCTGGCTGGGGGCCACGGTCGTGGTCTTGTAGCCCGGGGGCAGCTCGACGGCCGGGGACGAGTCCACGGCGGAGATGCCGAGGTGGATCGTGCCGCCCGGCGTGGAGGCGCTGAACGCAGAGACGTAGTTGCCGGTCACCGTGTAGGTCAGGGTCTCCTTCTGGTTGCCCTGGGTGAGGACGACCGTGGTGACGGATCCGTTACGCGTCGACTTGCCCTTGTCGTAGTAGGGCAGGTAGGTGTGCGCCGGGTCGACGGCCTGGGCTCCGGTGGTCTGCTGGGTGTAGAAGGTCTTCGGTGCCGGGGCGGAGGCCGACTGGCTGACGGCGATGTACTCGGTGGTCCCGATGATGAAGAGGTAGGTCTTGCGTCCGGCGCTCAGGAGCCAGCCGCCGAGGCGGTCGGGCGCCTGGTACACCAGGTGGGCCGTCTGGTTGCCCTGGGGCGTCTTCTCCACGAGGTCCTCGGTGTAGTTGGACGCTCCGAGGGTGTTCTTGACGGCCTGGCTGAGCGCCGTGCCGCTCTGCGCCTGCACGGCGCCGACGGCGGCGCCGCCCGCACCGACCAGGGTCAGGATGCCGAGTAGGAGAAAGGCCAGGTACTTCCGCATGTCACTCGCTTCCGGGAGGGTGGGTGGGGACGGGCACGTCCACCGTGCGGCCCCGTACTCGGACCACGGTAGTCAAGGTCGGCGCCCGACCGGTGCCGGTCAGATGCCGATGCGCTGGGCCAGGAGCTCCCGGTGGTAGGACGGGTCGCCCAGCATGAGCTCCGAGGACTTGGCCCGCTTGAAGTACAGGTGGGCGGGGTGCTCCCACGTGAAGCCGATGCCACCGTGGATCTGGATCGTCTCGGCGGCGGCGTGGAAGTACGCCTCCGAGCAGTACGACTTCGCCAGGCTGGCCACGACCGGCAGCTCGTCGGAGTCCTCGGCGGCGGCCCATCCGGCGTAGTACGCGGCCGACTTGGCCGACTCGACCTCGAGCAGCATGTCGGCGCACTTGTGCTTGATGGCCTGGAAGCTGCCGATCGGACGGCCGAACTGGATCCGGGTCTTGGCGTACTCGACCGAGCTCTCCAGACAGCGCTGGGCGCCACCGACCTGCTCGGCCGCCAGGGCCACGGCGGCGAGGTCCAGGGTCTTGGACAGGCCGGCCTCGGCGCCGCCGTCGGTCCCGATGAGCCACGCCGGCGTGTCGGCGAACTCGAGCCGGGCCTGCTTGCGGGTCTGGTCCATGGTGGCGAGCGGGGTGCGGGTGAACCCGGCGGCATCCCCCTTCACCCCGAACAGCGACAGGCCGGCCTCGGTGCGGCCGACCACCAGGATCAGATCGGCGATGTGACCGTCGACCACGAAGGACTTGTGGCCGTTCAGGGCGAAGCCGTCGGCGGTGGGCGTGGCGGCCAGGGCGATGCCGTCGGCGTCCCAGCGGCCGTTGTCCTCGGTGAAGGCCAGGGTGGCGATGGTCTCGCCCGCGGCGATGCCGGGGAGCAGGTACTCCATGGCCTTCTGGTCCCCGGAGGTCAGCAGCGCGTTGGCGCCGAGGGCGATCGTCGCGAAGAAGGGGGCGCACAGCAGGGCGGCGCCCATCTCCTCCAGGACCACGATCAGCTCGACGTACGAGAACCCCGCACCGCCGTACTCCTCGGGGATGATCAGCGACTGCAGGCCGAGCTGCTCGGCCATCTGCGTCCACACCTCGGGGTCATAGCCCTCGGTGGTCTCCATCAGGCGCCGGACCT
>PMFY01000068.1 GCA_003157945.1 Acidimicrobiaceae bacterium
CCCCACTGGGGGTGGAGCGGGAAGAACGGCGGTGGCTGGTGGGCGATCTGACTGGGCGCGAGCAACGAGTTGACGACGGCCATGTACAGGGGGAACAGCACCACCACCGCGCCGATCGACAGCAGCGCGTAGCGGAGGACGAGGCGCAGGCGCCGGTGGCGCCGCCGCGGCGGACGGTGCGCAGCCGGAGCGCTGCTCGGTGGGCGGACGGCGGCATCAGTTGCCGGCATAGGTCACCCTCCGCTCGAGGAACCGCAGCTGCGCCAGCGTGAACACCAGGAGGATGGCGAACAGCACGATCGACAGGACGGCGGCCACCCCGGGGTTGTCCTGGATCGAGAGTGCCTGGTACACCGAGTAGAGGAGCACGTCGGTGTGGGTGAACTGCGAGTTCTGGGGGCCGATCAGGATGTCGATCTGCCCGAAGCTCTGGAAGGCGTAGATCGTCCCGACCACCAGGCCGAAGAAGAGCGTCGGCGACAGCAGCGGCACCGTCACCCGCCAGAACATCGTCCACCCGCCGGCCCCGTCGAGCCGGGCGGCCTCGAGGACCTCGTCGGGCAGCGACTGCAGTCCGGCCGTCATGATCACGAACGACAGCCCGAGGAACTGCCACACGGCGATCAGCGAGACGGCGGGGAGGGCCCAGGTCGGGTTCTCCAGGATCGCCGGGTGCGGGTTGACACCCAGCCACGGCAGGAGGCCCACCACCGGGTCCATCAGGGTGCCGAACACCACGGCGGCCACGGCGACCGACGTCACCACCGTCGAGGAGAAGACGAGGCGGAACCACGCCATCCCCCGGATGGCCTTGTGGGCGGCGACGGCCAGGAGGAGTCCGCCGATCAGACCCACCGGGACCACCATCACGACGTAGAGCAGGGTCGACACGAGGCTCTGGTGGAAGGACGTCGACGCCAGCACCGAGCCCACCTGATGCAGCCCGACGTAGTGGGACGGCAGCCCCGGGTACGGCGGGTTCTGGTACAGGGCCAGCTTGAAGTTCCGCAGGAACGGATAGAAGGTGAACACGGCGAAGATCAGCAGCGCCGGGGCGAGCAGGAGGTAGGCGAGGCCCCACTCGCGATGGCGGCGGGACCGCAGCGCGCTCACCGGCCGAGTTCCAGTCGCGCGCCGGTATCGGTGTCGAAGAGGTGCAGCTGGAGCGGATCGACCCGGATGGCGACGGACTCGCCGAGGTCGGGCCGGACGGCCCGGTGCTCCTGGCGCACCACCACCCGGGAGCCGTCGGCGAGCGCGCAGATCACGTGGGTCTCGGCCCCGAGCTGCTCGACGAGCAGCACGGAAGCCGGAATGCCCTCGGGGGCCAGCGTGGCGGCTTCGGGGCGCACGCCGACAGTGACCGGTCCCGCCACGGTCGGCGTCCCGTCCGGCAGCCCGATCCGGGTCCCTTCGATGATGATGGCGCCGCGCTCGGCCGACGCCGGGACGAGGTTCATGCCCGGGCTCCCGAGGAACGAGGCCACGAACGTGTTGGCCGGCCGCTCGTAGAGGTCCTGGGGGGCGGCCACCTGCTGGAGCCGGCCGTCGCGCATGACGGCGATGCGGTGGCCCATGGTCATGGCCTCGACCTGGTCGTGGGTCACGTAGATGGTCGTCGTGCCGAGGCGCCGCTGGAGCGAGACGATGTCGGCGCGTGTCTGGATGCGCAGGGTGGCGTCGAGGTTCGACAGCGGCTCGTCCATCAGGAAGACCTGGGGGTCGCGGACGATGGCCCGGGCCAGGGCCACCCGCTGGCGCTGTCCACCCGAGAGCTGCCCGGGCTTCCGGTCGAGCAGGTCGAGGAGGCCGAGCGTGCCGGCCGCCTCCTCGACGCGACGGGCCCGCTCGGGTGCCGGCACCCGCTGCTGGCGGAGCGGGAACTCGATGTTCCGCCGCAACGTCATGTGGGGATACAACGCGTAGGACTGGAACACCATGGCCACATCGCGGTCCTTCGGCTCGACGTCGTTGACCACCACATCGCCGATCGACACCGTGCCGGCCGTCGGGTCCTCGAGCCCGGCGACCATCCGGAGCGCGGTCGTCTTGCCGCAGCCCGAGGGGCCGAGCAGGACCAACAGCTCGCCGTCGTGCACGTCCAGGTGGAGGTCGTCGACCGCCAGCACGCCATCGAACGCCTTGCTCACGCCCTCGAAGTTGACCCGTGCCACCGCAGCTCCGCTCCTCGGGAATTCGACCCTGACCGCTCAACCTAGACGGCTCAGGGGCCCGTCCCGTGTCCATCCACGGTCCGCACCGGCGGCCGCGAACCGGCGCACCGACGGTGCCCAGGGACCGACCGGCCGGCGACCCGCCGGCGACCGCGACTACCATGTCATCAACCGATGACTTCTGGACGCCGCACCTCCCTGCTCGTACCGACGCTGGTCTCCGTCGGACTCCTCGTCGCCATCGTGAGCAGTCTGGGCGCGCCACTGATCCCGACCATCGCCCACACCTACGGCGTGACCCTCAGCTCGGCCCAGTGGGTGCTGACGGCGGCACTGCTGACCGGGGCCCTGGCCACCCCGGTGACGGGGCGCCTGGCCGACGGCTCCCGCCAGCGGGACGTCATCACGGTCACCCTCTCGCTGGTGCTGGCCGGGTGCGTCCTCTCGGCCCTCGCCACGTCGTTCACGGTCCTCGTCCTCGGACGGGCCCTCCAGGGGGTCGGCCTCGGCCTGCTGCCGGTCAACATGGCCATCGCCCGGCGCAACCTCGACCGGGAGCGGGCCGGACGGGCCATCGCCACCCTGTCGGTGTCCACCGCCATCGGCGCCGGGCTCGGGTACCCCATCACGGCGACGGTGGCCCAGCTGCTGGGGGTCCACGCCGCCTACTGGTTCGGCGCCCTCATGGTGGGATGCGCCCTGACCGCCGCGCTCGTGGTGCTGCCGGCCCGGACGCCGGCGAACCGGATCCGCTTCGACACGCCGGGCGCCGTCCTGCTCAGCCTGGCCGTGACCGCCGTCTCGGTGGTGCTCAGCGAGGGCGGCAGCTGGGGATGGACGTCGGTGCGCTCGCTCGGGCTCGTCGCCGCCGCGGTCGTCGTGCTGGCCGTCTGGATCCCCCACGAGCTGCGCTCGGCCCATCCGCTGGTCAATCTCCACCACCTCGCCAACCGCTCGGTGCTGATGGCCGACGTCGCCGGCTTCCTCATGAGCGTCTCGCTGTACCTGGTCGTCCCCATCGTGGTGGAGTTCATCCAGATCCCCACCTCCACCGGGTTCGGCTTCGGCGCCACGGTGATCATGTCCGGCGTCGTCCTCACCCCGCTTTCCCTCGGGACCTTCCTGGCGAGCCGCCTGCTCGTCCCCTACGAGCGGCGCTTCGGCGTGCGCAGCATGATCCCTCTCGGGGCACTCGTCTTCGCGGCCGCCTCGACCTACTTCGCGCTCGACCACGGGTCGCTGTGGCAGGCGTTCGCCACCATGGGGATCGCCGGCCTCGGCATCGGCTTCACGTTCGCCGCCATGCCGGGCTTCATCATCCGGGCCGTCCCCACCGCCGAGACGGGCAGCGCCACCGGCTTCTACCAGGTGCTCCGCAACATCGGCCTGTCCGTGGGCAGCGCCCTGGGGGCCGCGGTCCTGCTCGCCTACACACCCCACGGCGCCAGCCTCCCGGACCTCGACGGCTTCCGCGTGGCGCTCCTCGTCTCCGCGGGGCTCGGACTGCTGACCGCCGTGCTCAGCTTCGTCCTGTCCGGTGCCGCCCCGCACGGCGGCCACCGTTCCGGCGCCGGGTCCGCCCCGGACGACGTCGAGGTGCGGATGGCGGAGGAGGCGCTGCTCGACGCCACCGGCGCCATGCTCGTGGACGAGCTCGACCTGGACGCCGGGGACCGGGGATGACACCCACCCGGGCCGCAGGCGGCAGCGGTCCGGGCTCGACAGCCGGTGCCCACGGCGCGCCCCCGCGGCGGCCACGCAATGCCGACGCCACGCGACAGGCACTGCTGAGCGCCGCCCAGGACCTGTTCGGCCACAAGGGCTACGAGCGGACCACCACCCGGGAGATCGGTGAGGCCGCCGGTGTCGACCCGGCCCTCATCTCGCGCTACTTCGGGTCCAAGGCCGACCTCTACCTGGCCGCCGTCGCCACCGAGCGCCTCGACGACGACGAGGTCGGGGCGCCCGGCCGGGCCGACGCGCCCTTCGACGACCTGGCCCAGGTGGTCGAGGTCGTGTTGCGACGGACGGCCAGGCAGGGACCGGGACCCATCCTCCAGGCCCTCGTGCGCGACGACGCGTCCGCGGAGATCCGGGCCGCGGCGACGGCCCGTCTGGAGCGGCGCATGGTCGGGCCCATCGCCCTCGACTACGAGGCGGCCGGGCTCGACCGGCCGACGCTGCGGGCCCAGGTGGCGGTGGCGGCCCTCTTGGGGGTCGGACTGGGGCGCTCGCTCGGGTGGTTCGACGAGCTGCACGCGGCG
>PMFY01000277.1 GCA_003157945.1 Acidimicrobiaceae bacterium
GACCGTCCCGGCACGTCCGACGGCTCGGTCAGCCTGCGCACCGCGTCGTCGAAGTTCCACCGAAGCGTCCCCTGCGGGCGCAGCCGGTCGAAGGCCTCGAGCAGGGCTCGCTCGTCGTCGGGCAGTGCGGCACGCGGATCCTCGGCGGACCCACCTTCGGCGGCCGCAGCTGCGGGCGCCGCACCCACGGCGGCTCCTTCCGGAGCGTCCGCGCCGGGGGCGGCCGCGTCGGGTCCGCCGGTGTCGGAGTCAGGCGCCACCGCTGACCCCCTCCCGCACGTAGGCCGTGCCGCCGGACTGCAGACCGAGGCGCCGGTTCCGCAGCGGTGCCCGTCGGCCCCGGGCCACGACGGCCTCCAGAAACGTCGTGTACCGGTCGATGATCGACGGCCACAGGTAGTTGTGCTCGGTGTAGCGGCGCCCGGCCTCCCCCAGGTCCGCCCGGAGGCCGGCATCCCCGACCAGCCGGGTCACCGTGGCCTCGAAGCTCCGGTAGGAGTCGAACCAGAGTCCGCCGCCGGAGCGCCTGCAGTGCTCCATGGTGGCGGCACAGGACCCGTTGACCAGCACCGGGACGCCGAGCGTCCAGGCTTCGAGCACGACGAGCGAGAACGACTCGTAGGCCGACGGCGTCACCATGACCCGGGCGTCGGCCAGGACGTCCCACTTGTCGGCCTCCGACACGGTGCCGGTCACCACGATGTCCGGGTGCTCGGGTGATTTGGCCGACACGGGCCCGACGAAGGCGAGTGCGAGGTCCGACGGGTTGCGCGCCTTGTACTCGGCGAAGTAGTCGGCGAGCATGCCGCAGCCCTTGTGCTCGTCCACCCGGCCCAGATAGCACAGGTAGGGGCGGTCACCGAGGCCGAGGATCTCGCTCCCGCGCCGACCGGCGCCGGCCGGGTCGTTGACGCCCAGGCCCAGGACCACCTGGGGTCGGGCCCCGATCCGGTAGACGTCCTCCATGAGGTCACGTTCGGCACGGGTGTGGTACACGAACCCGTCGACGTCCCGGAAGCTGCGGCGGAAGGCGGAGAAGTAGAGTGCCGGCTCGTCGTGGGCGGCGGGATGGAGCACCACCGGGACCTCGGACACGGCGATGGCGTCCACCGTGGTGGCGAACAGGTACGGGTAGCAGGCGATCACGTCGGCATCCGTCGCCGCCACCGCATCGACCAGACCCGGGCACATCGGACCGTTGAGGGCGATCCACTGCCGGGTCTCGCTCAGGGTGGCGATCTCGGGGGCCACCCGCAGCTTCCCGTCGAGCGCGAAGTAGTCGAGGGTGCGGGGTGACGCGGTCGGGAACCGTCGGACGGTGACTCCGTTCACGTGGGTGGTGCCGGCGGGTTCGGTGTTCTCCCACGTCAGGTGGTCGAGCGCGCAGCTGGTGAGGACCTCGACCTCCCAGCCGGGCCGGAGGCAGAGTCGCTCGGCGAGCATCCGGGCCGCGGTCTCGGCCCCGCCGATGACCTCGGTGCCGTAGCGGGGGGTGACGAAGGTGAGCTTCACGCCACCACCGGCTCCCGTCCGGCGACGCCGGCCAGCACCTCCACGAACCGCTGCCGGGTGACCGGTGCCGCGAAGTCCTCGAGGCGCCGGCGCCCGGCCTCGGTGAGGAACGCCGCCAGGCCGTCGTCCTGCCGGATCCGATGCACGGCCGCCGCCACCGTGGCCGGACGGGCCTCCTCCAGGAGCAGGCCGGCGTCGGCCAGTGTCTCCCCCACCGCACCGGCGTCGAGCGCCACGATCGGCGTGTCGGCCCGCATCGCCTCGAGCAGCGGGATGCAGAAGCCCTCGTGCTCGGACAGGCAGACGAACACGTCGGCGTCCCCGTACCAGGCGGCCAGCTCGGCTCCCGTCAGTCCCTCGGCGTGACGGACCGCGTCCGCCAGCCCCAGCTCATCGGCGAAGGCGAAGACCGCTTCGGCGTACTCCGGGGTCACCGTCGGTCCCACGAGGTGCAGGCGTGCGTCGGGGTCGTAGAGCCGCCGGTAGACCCACAGCGCCTCCACGAGGCGTTCGTGGCACTTGTTGGGCGACAGCCGGCCGACGAACAGGAGCACCGTGGCGTCTCCGTGGTCGGCCGTCAGCCGGGCGAGTTCGGCGGCGTCGGCCGCGCCGTGGGCGGTCTGGAGGTCCACCAGGATCGGCACCACGGCAGTCGCCGGACAACCCAGGTCCTCGAGCTCGCGGGCGTTGAAGGCCGAGTCGGCGATCCCGAGCACCGCGTGGGGCGCCAGCGCGGCGACCTGCCGGCGGGCCAGCGCGACCTTCTCCACGGTGTGCGCCTCCCACCCCTCGTAGAACGATGCCGGGGTCACGTTGTGGTAGTCGAGCACCAACGGCTCGTCCCGGCCGAGCAGGAACTCGGCCACGGGTGACGACGTCCCGAGCTGGTACAGGAGGACGTCGCCGGGACGGGCCCGCGACGGGTACTTCTCGAAATACGTCGCCTCGTCCTGGAGTTCGTCATGGGCCGCCTCGACGTAGATGTCGGACTCCCATCCGGCCGCCCGCAACGCATCGCGCAGGGCGCGGGTGTGGTCCCCCGTGGCGTCCCGGGGAAGGAGCGCGGGCACGAACTGGTGGACGGCGGTCACCGCTCGCGCGTGGCGACCACGAGGTACTCCGTCGGACCGAGCAGCTGGTCGTTGATGGCGTCGATGGCCGCGTTGACGGTGGCGGAGTCGGCGGTGTCCCCTCCCACGTGGGCCAGCCGCCGGTCGTCGCCCCCGGTGACGGTGGCGGTGACGACGAATCCCCGCCCGCCGAGCAGGTGCGCCCACGTCTCGGGATGGAGCGGATGTCCCGGGGCGAGGTCCCGGACGACAGGCGGCGCGGAGGCGGCCCAGGCGGCGGGCGACGCCGAGTGCAGCACGAAGGTCCCGTCGACCGCCAGTCGGGACGACACGAGGTCCAGCACGCGTTCGCGCTCGTTGGGCCGGAGCCACTGGACGGAGCCCGTCAGCACGATCCCGCCCAGTGCCTCGTCGGCCACCACCTCGAGATGGTCGAGGGCCGGCTCGGCCCGCACGTCGACCCCCCGGTCGAGGGCCGGCTCGAGGGCCAGGTCCGACGGATCGACCCCGTACGCATCCACACCGGCGACGAGCAGCGCCTCGACGAGCGACGCGTCACCGCAGTCGGCCACCACGACCCGCTCGGTCACACCGGCCAGGGCCTCGACGGCGGCCGCGGCCCACCAGGATCCACCGTCGCTCGCCGAGGGGGCCACCGACGCGGGCAGGTCGGGCGACCGGTGCGCCTCCACTGCGGCCTCGAGGTCCTCGATGTGGTCGACCACGACGTGGAACATGCGCGAGACGGACCAGGCGAACTTCACGATCTGGGTGACGATGAAGTTCATGTACCAGCCGAGGCCCTTGCGCATGACCCGCTTGATGTAGCTCCCCACCGCCTTGTTCGAGGCCGTCGGCACGGCGATGTCCACGTAGGCCGAGCCGTCGACCAGGGAGAGCGTCTCGCGCAGGCGGGCGCGGCCCTGCAGGCCCACCGGCGAGAACTCGAGGAAGAGCTCGTCGAGCTCACGCTCGAGGCCGGCGGGCAGGTCCCCCGACGCCCGGCGGCGGCGCACCTCGGCGTCGATCTCGGCCATCACCTCGTCCAGGTACCGGACGCGGTCCGCCACCTCGGCTCCGGTCCCGTCGGCCGTCGGTGCGCCCGGTCCCGCGCCCGGGGTCGGGACACCGGGTTCGGTGGCGGACGACGACGAGGCGGGGGCGGGGGGCGGGGTCGGCACAGGCTGACTATAGCCAGGGGTCCCGGCGGCTCCCGGGTGGGCACCCGACCCCTCCCCGGGTCCGGCCGGCGGTCGGTAGTCTGGCCACCACGCGGGCGTGGCGGAATCGGCAGACGCGCCGGGTTTAGGTCCCGGTCCCTTCGGGGGTGGAGGTTCGAATCCTCTCGCCCGCACGCTCTCGCCCGCACGCTCTCGCCCCACGACCCCGCGCCGCGCCGCGCCGCGCCGGCACGCTGGCGACACCGGCCAGGAGCGTGTTCACTGGACGCATGCCGCTGACTGGTGAGTACGAGCCGAGTGCACAGGAATGGGTCCGGGACCAGGTGGCCCGCTACGAGGCGTCCGGCGGCACGGAGGCCACCACGCTCCTCGACACCGGGATGCCCGTGGTCATCGTGACCAACCGTGGTGTCCGGTCCGGCAGGATCCGCAAGACCCCACTCATGCGGGTCGAGCACGACGGGGTCTACGCCATCGTCGCCTCGCAGGGCGGCGCGCCCACCCATCCCTCCTGGTATGCCAACGTCGTCGCCGAGCCGCTCGTCGAGCTCCAGGACGGCGCGCACAAGGAGGACCGCACCGCCCGGGAGGTCCACGGAGATGAGCGCACGCTCTGGTGGGAGCGCGCCGTCGAGGCCTATCCCCCGTACGCCGACTACCAGCAGGCCACCGAGCGGGTCATCCCGGTCCTGGTGCTGGAGCCGCCCGCGGGCTGACCGACCGGGCCGGGGCGGGCTCCGGACACCGACGGGGCACCCGGGGCCGGTCCGGTGCGACCCCGTCGGACGGGACGGGCGCCGGCGGACG
>PMFY01000150.1 GCA_003157945.1 Acidimicrobiaceae bacterium
ACGAGATCGCCACGTTCTGCTCCGCCACCTACGGGGTCACCTTCCCGATGATGGAGAAGGTCGAAGTGAACGGCGACGACCGGAACCCCGTCTACGAGGAGCTGACCGCCGTCGCCGACGCCGAAGGTGAGGCGGGTGACATCCAGTGGAATTTCGAGAAGTTCCTGGTGGCCGGAGACGGAACCATCCTCCAGCGCTTCCGCCCCATGATCGACCCGGAATCGCCCGAGGTCATCGACGCCATCGAGGCCAACCTCCCGGCCTGATCGACCGGGGTCTCCGGCCGGGACCATCGCACGCCGGGGACGACGAGGAAGGAGGGGCGAGGTGTACGCACGCAGGGCGAACCACGAACCGTGCGTCGACCACCTCGTCGAGGTGTGGACCTCGCTGGCCTCGGCTTGTGACCGGCTCGGGCCCACTCAGTGGGAGCTGCCCACCGACTGCCCGGGATGGACCGTCCGGGATCAGGTCGCCCACCTGATCGGGGTCGAACGGATGCTCCTCGGCGAGCCGCCCCCTGCTCCGCTGGCCTCCCTGCCCGACCATGTCCGCAATCCGTTCGCCGAGCTCAACGAGCCGTGGGTCGAGGCCCGGCGGCGCGTGCCCGGCAACGAGGTCCTCGCCGAGTTCATCAGCGTGACCGGACGGCGTATCCATCAACTCCGGACGTTCCCGCCCGAGCGCTTCGACGTCCTGGACTGGAGCCCGGAGGGCGAGGTGCCCTACCGAACATTCCTGACCAGCCGGGTGCTCGACTGCTGGGCCCACGAACAGGACGCGCGCAGGGCGCTCGGCCGGCCGGGCGGTCGCAACGGGGTGGGAGAGGCGACGGTGCTCGACCGCTGCGAGCGGACGGTGCCGTACGTGGTGGGCAAGCGGGTGGCACCCCCGGACGGGACGGTGGTGCAATTCCAGGTCACCGGGGTGCTCGGACGGAAGGTGGTGGTTGTGATGGACGACGGCCGGGCGGTCGCGGTGCCGAGCTCCTCCCCCGAGCGGACGACGGCATCCCTCACCCTCGACCAGGACACGTTCTGGCGCCTCGGCTTCGGTCGGGTGGACGGGTCGAGGGCCATGGCCCTGGGTCAGGTGCGGATCGACGGCGACCTCGCCCTGGGTCACCGCGTCCTCAGCGCCATGGCGTTCATGGCCTGATCGTCCGCCCACCCGACCACACGGTCGCCAGGCAGGGGGTCGTCCCGGATGAGGCGGACGGGGTCGTCCCGGATGAGGCGGACGGGGTGGTCCCGGATGAGGCGGACGGGGTCGTCCCGGATGAGGCGGACGGGGTGGTCCCGGAGGAATGGGCCACGGCGGGCCACAGCACGGACCGCGGCCCGCCGGGACGGGAAAGTCGGGGCTCGGGTACCGGTACACTCCTCTATTCGTATGCGAGCAACAGCAGCGCCCGAGGAGGGCAACAAGGTCCGTCTCACCGTCGAGATCGACGAAACCGAGATTGACGAAGCCCTCGACGACGTGATGAAGCGTCTGTCGCGCGAAGTCCGGGTCCCCGGGTTCCGGCCCGGCAAGGTGCCTCGGAAAGTCCTCGAGACACGCATGGGCGGTGCCACCGCCCTGCGGGGCGAGGCCATCCGGGAAGCGTTGCCCGACTTCTACTCTCGGGCCGTCGACGAGACCGAGGTCGACCCGATCGACCAGCCCGACATCGACATCACCGCGGGCGAGGAGTCCGGGCCGGTCTCCTTCGAGGCCGTGGTCCTGGTTCGTCCGGTCGTGGCCATCCCCGGCTACGGCGGCCTCGTGGTGACGCTCCCGTCGCTCGAGGTGACCGACGACGAGGTGGCCGCCCAGGTCGACCGACTGCGGGCGACGTCAGGTGAGCTCGTCGAGGTGGGACGACCGATCCAGACGGGCGACCAGGTGACGATCGACATCCGCGGGACCCGGCCGGAGGCCGACGACGGCGCCGACGGCGACGACGACGACACGGACCTCACCGCCGACGACTTCCTGTACGAGGTGGGCTCGGACAACGTGGTACCCGGTCTCGACGACCACCTCATCGGCATGAAGGCCGGCGGGACGGTGACCTTCGACTCGGAGATCGAGGCCCTGGGTCAGACGGTGTCGTTCGGGGTCGCCGTGAAGGACGTCAAGGAGTTGAGGCTGCCCGACGCCGACGACGCATGGGCGGCCGAGGCGAGTGAGTTCGCCACGCTCGAGGAGCTGCGGGCCGATATCGCCGAACGATTGCGGCAGCGCCGAATCGTCGAGGCGCAGCTCGCACTCCAGCAGAAGACCGTGGAGGCGCTCACGGAGCTCGTGACCGAGGAGATTCCCGAGCAGCTGGTGCTGGAGGAGCTCCGCGAGCGCATCCACGACCTCAACCACCGTCTCGAGGGGCAGGGCATGTCGCTGGGCCAGTTCCTCGGGGTGACGGGCCGGAGCGAGGAGGAATTCCTCGAAGAACTCCGTGCCGGCGCCCTCCAGAGCGTCAAGGCCGATCTGGCCCTGCGTGCTCTCGTGGAGGCGGAGGCGATCGAGATCTCCGACGAGGCGCTGGCCGAGGAGCTGGCCGCCATGGGGACCCGACTCGACATGGACGTCGACCAGGTACGGGACCAGCTGGAACGGGCCGGGCGGCTGTCGGCGGTACGCTCGGACCGACGGAAGGCCAAGGCCATGCGCTGGCTCATGGATTCCGTCGAGTTGGTCGATGAGAACGGGACGCCCGTGTCACGGGACGACCTGAAGGTGAACCAGGGCGAGGAGGACTCGGAGTGAGTTTCACGGAGGCAAGCAGGTCGATCGACGCGCAGGGGTACAGCGTGCCGTGGGTCGTCGAGTCCACCAGCCGGGGGGAGCGCAACTACGACCTGTTCTCGCGCCTGCTGCGTGAGCGGATCATCTTCCTCGGCACGCCGATCAACGACACGGTGGCCAACCTGGTCTGCGCTCAGCTGCTGTTCCTCGAATCGGAGGAGGCGGAGAAGGACATCCACCTCTACATCAACTCGCCCGGCGGGGACATCACGGCGCTGTTCGCCATCTACGACACCATGAAATACATCAAGCCGGACGTGTCCACCTTCTGCTTCGGCCAGGCCGCCTCGGCCGCCGCCGTGCTCCTCGGCGCGGGAGCGCACGGCAAACGGTTCGCCCTGCCCCACGCCCGCATCCTCCTCCACCAGCCGTTCGGTGGCGTCGAGGGCCAGGCGAGCGACATCGAGCTCCAGGCCCGGGAGATCCTCCGCATGCGCGACCTCCTGAACGGGATGCTGGCCGACGACACCGGACAGAGCGCCGAGCGGGTGTCCAAGGACACCGACCGCGACTTCATCATGACCGCCGCCGAGGCCGTCGAGTACGGCCTGGTCGACGAAGTCATCTCGGCCCGGGACACCGTTCCGATCGACGCCATCGGCGCGGCATAGGGGTCTGCGGAAGGTCATGTGCGCGCCACGCCAGCCGCTAGTGTTGGTGGTCCGGACAGCGCCGCCGGACACGCCGGGAGGGACTTCCCGCCACCCCGTCGGCGCCGTACCGCACGGATAGTCAGTTCGCACAGGTAGACAGCGTTCGGTCGAACAGCAGGGACCGCCGACAGAAGGACACGAGGAACCGACGTGGCGAAATTCGGAGACGGTGGCGATCTTGTGAAGTGCAGCTTCTGCGGCAAGTCGCAGAAGCAGGTCAAGAAGTTGACCGCCGGCCCCGGCGTCTACATCTGTGACGAGTGCATCGAGCTCTGTAACGACATCATCGCCGAGGAGCTGGCCGACACCACCGAGCTGAG
>PMFY01000066.1 GCA_003157945.1 Acidimicrobiaceae bacterium
ATGAGCATCCAGGCCATCAAGGCCGTCGAGATCGGCGAGGGCGCCGAGGTGGCGGGCATGCTCGGCTCCGCGGCCCACGACGCCATCCGCATGGCCGACCCCGACCCCGACACCGCCGAGGGGGTCGCCGCCACGAAGAGCGGGGGCTACGTCCGCGACACCCACCGGGCGGGGGGGATCGAGGGCGGCATGAGCACCGGGGCACCGATCGTGGCCCGCCTGTCGATGAAGCCGCTCGCCACCCTCAACCGGCCGACGCTGGGCACGGTCGACGTGGTCACCAAGGAGGCGACGGTCTCGTTCAAGGAGCGCACCGACGTCACCGCCGTGCCGGCCATGGGCGTCGTCGCCGAGACGATGACGGCCCTGGTGCTGGCCGCCGAAGCGCTGCGCAAGTTCGGTGGTGACTCCGTCGAGGAGTTCGTCCGCAACCACAGCGGCTACCTCGCCACCCTGGGCGAGACCCCGTCCGTGGCGGTGCCCGCCGCCCATGAGTGACCGCCTGGTCCTGGTCGGCATGATGGGGAGCGGCAAGACCACCGTCGGCCGCCAGCTGGCGGCCCGCCTCGGCTGGGCCTTCCGCGACTCGGACTCCATGGTCGAGGCCTCCACCGGCTCGACCGTCGCCGAGCTGTTCGCCGCCCAGGGCGAGGCCGGGTTCCGGTCCGAGGAGTCCCGGGTCCTGGCCGAGGCCCTGGCGGGTGCCGGCCCGGTGGTGGTGTCGGCCGCCGGGGGCGTCGTCCTGGCCCCGGAGAACCGGGCCCTGCTGGCCTCCCACACCGTGGTGTGGCTGCGCGCCGACCCCGCCACGCTGGCCGCCCGCATCGGCGACGGCCGCGGACGCCCCCTGCTGGCGGCCGACCCCGCCGGCACCCTGGTCGACCTCGACGCCGTCCGCCGGCCGCTGTACGAGGAGGTCGCCGACGTGGTCGTCGACGTCGACGCGCTCGACCCGGCGACGGTGGTCGACCGGGTCCTGGCCGCCACCGCCTTCGCCCGGAGCACGCTGTGACCACGGTCGTGCCCGTGGACCTGGCCGACCGCTCCTATGAGGTCGTGGTGGGCGACGGTGTCCGCCACGAGCTGGCCCGCGTGGTGGCCGAGACCGTGCCGGCGGCCCGGCGGGCCGTCGTGGTCACCCAGGAGGGGATCGGGGTCGACGTCGACCCCGGCCTCCCCTTCGAGGTGCTGACCGTTCCCGACGGCGAGTCGGCCAAGTCACTCGCCCAGCTGGAGGACCTGTGCCGCCGCTTCGCCCGGTCGGGGTTGAGCCGGGCCGACGTGGTCGTGGCCGTCGGCGGGGGCGTGGTGACCGACCTGGCCGGGTTCGCCGCCGCCTCCTTCCACCGGGGCACGGCCTACGTGAACGTCGCCACGTCGCTCCTGGCCCAGGTCGACGCGGCCATCGGCGGTAAGACCGGGGTCAACCTCCCCGAGGGGAAGAACCTGGTCGGGGCCTTCTGGCAGCCCGCGGCCGTGCTGTGCGACACCGCCACGCTGGCCACGCTGCCGCCGCGCGAGTGGGCGTCGGGCCGCGGTGAAGTCGCCAAGTACGCACTCCTGGGCATCGACACCGACCTCGGTGGCGCGCCCACGGCCGACCTGCCGATCGCCGAGCAGGTGGCCCGGTGCGCGGCCATCAAGGCGGCCGTGGTGGCCTCCGACGAGCGCGAGGGCGACCGGCGCATGCTCCTCAACTACGGCCACACCCTGGCCCACGCCCTCGAGGCCTCGGCGTTCGACGACGACACCGACCTGCGCCACGGTGAGGCGGTGGCCGTGGGCCTGGTCTTCGCCGCGCTGCTGGCCCGGCGCCTCGGCCGCATCGACGGTGCCCGGGTGGCCCACCACCGGTCGGTGGTCGGCGCCTTCGACCTCGCCACCGACCTGCCGGTGGGACGCGATCCCGAGGTCCTGCTCGGCTTCATGGGCCGCGACAAGAAGGCCCACGGCGACCTCACCTTCGTCCTCGACGGCCCGCGCGGGGTGGAGGTCGTGCGTGGCATCGACCCGGCCGACGCGGTAGCTACCCTGGCGGACATGGAGTCGACCGGCCGGAGTGCGCCATGAGCCAGACCCGGGACCCGTCGTGAGCGGGGGTGGCCTGGTCCTGCTGCTCAGCGGCCCGAACCTGAACCTGCTGGGGGAGCGCGAACCCGAGGTGTACGGCACCGCGACCCTCGAGGACCACGTGGCCGCCGCCACCGCGGCCGCCGGGGAGCACGGGCTGACGCTCGAGCACGCCCAGTCGAACCACGAGGGCGATCTGGTGGAGGCGGTCCAGGGGGCGCGCGGCCGGGCCGTGGCCATCATCGTCAACGCCGGTGCGCTGAGCCACACGTCGTGGTCGCTGCACGACGCCCTGGCTGCGTTCGACGGGGTCGTGGTGGAGCTGCACCTCTCCAATCCGGCGGCCCGTGAGCCCTTCCGGCACACGTCGACCATCGCCCCCGTGGCCGACGGCTGCATCGCCGGCTTCGGTGGACTGGGCTACCCGCTGGCCGTCGAGGCCGTGTCCCGCATCCTCGCCGGACGTCCGTGACCGACATCGCCGACGCCGCGGTCGACGCCCCGACCGGACCACTGCCGCCCCTGTCCGTCGTCGGCCGCCTCGATCGCGTGCGCGCCGCGCTGGCCGCCCTGTCCGAGGACCCCCGTCCCGACGCGCTGGTGATCACCACTGCGGCCAACGTCCGGTGGCTGACCGGGTTCACCGGCTCGGCCGGCGTCCTGGTGGTGGCGGGCGACCGTGCCCTGCTGGCCACCGACGGCCGCTACCGGACCCAGGCCGCCGAGCAGTTGGCCGCCTCCGGCGTCGCCGACGACGTGGAGCTGTGCATCGGCGGCGTGGCCGCCCAACGCGAGGCGCTGGCCGCGGTCGCCTCCACGGCCGTCGCGGTGGGCCTCGAGGCCGGCGACGTCACCTGGGCCGCCGTGCGGACCTGGGAGGAGGTGCTGGCGCCCCGCCCGCTCGTCGCCACCCAGGGGGTGGTGGAGGGGCTCCGGGTGGTCAAGGACCCGGGCGAGATCGTCCGCATGGGACGCGCCGCGGCCATCGCCGACGCCGCGCTCGCCGCCGTGCTGCCCCTGCTCCACGACGCCGCCGGCGGCGCCGTCCTGACCGAATCGGCGTTCGCCGCCGCCCTCGACCACGCCATGCGCATCCACGGCGCCGAGGACCGCGCCTTCGAGACGATCGTCGCCTCGGGCGAGAACTCGGCCAAGCCCCACGCCCGGCCCGGCCCGCGGGTGATCCGGGCCGGCGACCCGGTGGTGGTCGACTTCGGCGCCACCTTCGACGGGTACCGCTCGGACATGACCCGCACCTTCTGCATCGGCGGCGCGCCGACCGGTGAGCTGGCCGAGGTGTTCGCCGTGGTGGCCGAGGCGCAGCGGGCCGGGGTGGCCGTCGTGGCGCCCGCCGTCGTGGCGGGCGACGTCGACCGGGCGTGCCGCGACCGCATCGCGGCTGCCGGCTGGGCCGAGCGGTTCGAGCACGGGACCGGCCACGGCGTGGGACTCGACATCCACGAGGCCCCGGCGGTGGGGGCGGGATCGACTGCTATCCTGCAGCCCGGCACCGTGGTCACCGTGGAACCCGGCGTGTACCTTCCGGCGGTCGGTGGGGTCCGCATCGAGGACACCCTGGTCGTGACCGACAACGGCAGCCGACCACTCACCCGTTTCCCGAAGGATGTACCCGTCTGATGGCCGTCTCCACCAACGATCTCCGCAACGGCATGACCCTCAACCTGCCCGAGGGCCTGTTCAACGTCATCGAGTTCCAGCACGTCAAGCCGGGCAAGGGCGGCGCCTTCGTGCGCACCAAGCTCAAGAACCAGCGCACCGGCGCCGTGATCGAGCGCACCTACCGCGCCGACGAGAAGCTCGAGCAGGCCATCATCGACAAGCGGGAGATGCAGTTCCTGTACCGCGACGGTGGGGACTACGTGTTCATGGACACGCGCAGCTACGACCAGCTCCAGGTCGAGACCGGCCTCCTGGGCGATGCCTCGAACTACCTGAAGGAGGGCGACGACGCCGTCCTGGAGTTCTTCGGCGACGAGATCGTCGGCGTCGAGCTGCCGGCGGCCGTCGAGCTCACCATCGCCGAGACGGAGCCGGGCCTCCAGGGCGACCGCGTGTCCGGCGCCCGCAAGCCCGCCACCCTCGAGACCGGCCTCGTCATCCAGGTGCCGCTCTTCGTCAACCCGGGCGAGAAGGTCCGGGTCGACACCCGCACGGGCGAGT
>PMFY01000143.1 GCA_003157945.1 Acidimicrobiaceae bacterium
AGTTGCCCGCCGCGTTGTTGACGAGGTGGTCGACGGGGCCCAGCCCGTGCTCGACGGCGTCGAACGCCGCGGCGACGGCGTCGGCGTCACGGATGTCGCAGGCGACGCCGAGGGCGCGCCCACCGGCCCCTTCGACCGCCGCCACACCGGCCGCCCGGTGCCCTTCGTCGCGGCTCACGACCGCCACCGACGCGCCGAGCCTGCCGAACTCGGTGGCGATGGATTTGCCCAGACCCGTACCCCCTCCGGTCACGAGCACCACGGTGCCGTCATAGGTGCCGGCCGGGAGTGCCGAGGCACCCGTGGGTGGGGGCTGGGGCAGGCCGGGCGGGGTCATGGGCGACGATCCTATCCATGGGTGGCGCCGTGACCCGGGTCCTGGCCGCGCCGGACTCCGCAACGGCGTGTGGAAGCATCGTCGGTCGATGACCACCCTCCACCGCCTCCGTGGACGTCGCCGGACCGCACCGGAGCGACGGCGTGCCGCCAGCCGTGCATGGCCCCGGACGCTCGGCGTGCTCCTGGCGGGCGCGGCCGTGCTCGCCGGATGTGGTGGCGGGCACACGGCGACACCGATGGGGAACGGGACGTCGACCACGGCGGCGGGTACGGGTACGGCCTCGCCGACGACCTCGACCCCGGCCCCGACCACGACCGGTGGCGCGAACCGGGCCACCGGGAGCCGGCCCGACGCGCCTCCGGCCGTGCCGGTCCATGGCGCCTACCTGGGGGCGTGGCTCCACCCGACGGCCCCCACCTCCGGGCAGTCGGCGTTCGCGGAGCAGCAGGCCACCGTCGGATCGGTGCTGGCCGCCACCGGCCGTCCGCTCGCACTGCTCCACGTCTACGCACGCTGGAGCCGGCCGGCGCCCGTGAGCGAATTGCGCGCCGTCGTCGGCGACGGGTCGGTCCCCATCCTGGACTGGGGATGCGGGCCGGACGTGTCCACGCTGGCGTCCGGCGGGGACGACACCACCATCACCGCCTACGCCGACGCGCTGAAGGGCTTCGAGGGCCCGGTGTTCCTGCGGTGGTGCTGGGAGATGAATCTGGTCGGCCTCCACCCCCAGGTCGGCGGTCCGGCGGCGTTCGTCAGTGCGTGGGACCACATCCGGACGCTCTTCCGGGAAGCGGGCGCGTCCAACGTGTCGTTCGTGTGGTGCCCCGGCCTGACGGGCGTCGACCCGGCTCCCTACTTCCCCGGCGCCACCGAGGTCGACTGGATCGGTGTCGACGGTTACAGCCGCACCCCCGGTGAGACGTTCGGTTCCCTGTTCAGCACGTTCGTGCACACGTGGCAGGGCGAGGGGAAGCCGCTGATGGTGGCGGAGACGGGCGCGGCCGGATCCGCTCAACCCAGCTACATCGACAGCATCGGTGCCGACGCCCCCGGCCTGCCGGCGGTCAAGGCCGTCGCCTACTTCGACGCCCCGGGGCCGGCGGAAGCCTGGCAATTCACGCCCGCCGGCCTCCTGGCCTTCGGTCGCCTGGCGGCCAGCCCGTACTTCCACCCGGAATGAGGATCATCACGCAATATGCGCTCAAAGTGGTGATATAGTCACTATAAGTGACATACAGGCGGCGGGGCGCAGAGCGTGCCGGGCCGCCGACGGTGGTGCCGTCGAGGCACATCGAACTTCCCGGGCAGGGGGATCACGTGGGTCGTGGAGAGGGGCAGCGCACCGGCACGCACCGGCATCGACGTCGCCACGCCTTCGCACGACCCGCCTCCCACTCCGCCGCCCGCCCTTCCTTCCTCCCCGCCTCCCACTCCGCCGGCCGCAGGAGCGTCCGGACCCGTCGCAACCGCGTCCGGACCCGTCACCGCCGTGGCCTGCTCGCACCGTTCGCACCGTTCGCACCGTTCGCCGCGCTCGCCGCGCTGGCCCTGGTGGCGGCATCGACCGCCTCGGGGACGGTGGCCACATCGGTCGGCCCGGGCCCGTCGCATGGACCCCACGTCCACCTCCTCGCCGGGTCACCGCTCCCGTCGCGCGCGCTCTACGGCTGGGGGGGCAACGACTCCGGCCAGATCGGCATCGGCTCCGTCGGCGGGTCCGGCGCCACCGGCGTGACCGTTCCGGCACAGGTTCCGGTGGACAGCGGCACCACCATGACCTCCGTCGCGGCCGGTGGGTCCTTCAGTGTGGGGCTCACCGGGACCGGAACGGTCGACGCATGGGGTAGTGGCCTCCTGGGCGAGCTGGGCGACGGGGCCACCACTTCGACACCCACGCCGACCCCCGTCCACCTGCCGGTCGGCACCGTCGTGACCCAGGTCGTGGCCGGCGGCAGCCACGCGCTGGCGCTGACGTCGACCGGCGCCGTCTACGCCTGGGGAGCCGGCACCGACGGCCAGCTCGGCGACGGGTCCACCCAGGCCAAGGACGTGCCGACGCCGGTGCCCCTCCCGGCCGGCACCGTCATCACGCGGGTGGCGGCCGGGGGTGACCACAGCCTGGCGCTGACGTCGACCGGCCAGGTCTACGCCTGGGGGGACGACCTCCACGGCGACCTCGGTGACGGCGCCACGGTGCCGGAGGACACGCCGGTGGCGGTGACGCCGCCCGTCGGCCTCACCTTCACGGGCATCGCCGCCGGCACGACCCACAGTGTCGCCGTGGCGTCCGACGGCTCGGTGTGGGCGTGGGGGATGGGTGCCTCGGGCCAGCTGGGCGACGGGTCCCTGGCCGATGCCACCACCCCCACCGCCGTGTCGATGCCGGCGGGTACCCCGGTGGCCCAGGTGGCGGCCGGCGGGGCCCACACCCTGGTGCTCACCGTCGGGGGACTGGTCTTCGGCTGGGGGTCGGACGTGTTCGGCCAGCTGGCGACCCCGCTGGTGCTCAGCCAACCGGTCGACAGTGACGTCCCCGTCGCCCCGAGCGGACTGCCGCGCGCGACCCCCTACGTGTCGATCGCGGCCGGCGAGGACAGTTCGTACGCGCTGACCTCCGACGGCGTCCCCTGGGCCTGGGGCGGCGACTACTACGGCCAGCTCGGTGACGGCTCGCCCGGCCTCAACGGCATCGTGCCCGCACCCATGGCCACCCTCCCGGCGGGCACGCTGGCCACCGGACTCTTCGCCGGACCGGACTCCTCGGCGGCGTTCCTCGTCACGCGGGCCGAGCAGACGGTCAGTTTTCCGCCGGTGACCGCCCCCACGTACGGTGATCCGCCCGTCGACGCACTGCCCACGGCCAGCTCGGGCCTCGGGGTCACCGGCAGCGAGTCGGGCTCCTGTACGGGGGCCCTGGCCCACCTGCTGCTGGTCGGAACCGGGCCCTGCACGGTCACGGCCACCCAGTCCGGCTCCTTCGACTTCTACCCCGCGTCGGCCACCACGACGTTCACGGTGGCGCCTGCTGTCCTCCAGGTGATCCCCGACCCGGCGTCCGGTACCGCGGGACAGCCGCTGCCCCCGCTCACCTACCACCTCGTCGGCTTCAAGGACGGCGACACCGTCGCCATGGTGTCGGGCCAGGCGTCGTGCACCACGACGGCGCAGTCCGGTTCGTTCCGCGGCACCTATCCGGTCACCTGCACGCCGGGATCGCTGGCCGCCGCCCACTACGTGTTCCGGGCCGGTCCGCCGGCCGTGCTCACGATGGCCGGCGCCTCCGGAGGGTACGCGGTGGTGGGGCGGGACGGGTCGATCTGGACGGAGGGGTCGCCGTCGCCGGGATTCCACGGCTCGATGGCCGGCTCGCCGTTGGCCGCACCGGTCGTCGGGGCGGCCTACACGCCTCTCCACGACGGCTACTGGATGGTGGCCGCCGACGGTGGCATCTTCTCCTTCGGGTCCGCCGCGTTCGCCGGGTCCATGGGCGGCCATCCCCTGAACCGCCCGATCGTGGGCATGGCCGCCACGCCGGACGGTGGCGGCTACT
>PMFY01000059.1 GCA_003157945.1 Acidimicrobiaceae bacterium
GCGATGGCGTTGACGATCGGCAGGGCGGTCAGCCGCATCCCGATGGCGTGGAGGTCCGACGGGGTCAGGGAGCCGAGGTCGTCGACATCGGGCCAGACGTCGATCTTGATGCGGAGGCGCGGATCGCCGGTGACCTCGATGGCCCATCCGTGCTCGACGGCCCAGGCCGGATTGAGGTGGCTGCCCATCACCCAGCGCTGGTGCAGCCCGATGACCGTGGCGCCGTCGACGACCGCCTCCCATCGGACGTCGAGCCCGGCGACGGTGCCGGTGGCGATGGGACGTCCCGGGAGGTCGAGGTCGCGGGTGGCCACCGCGACGTCCACCCGGCAGCGCGGCTCGTACTCCTCGAGGCCGAGCAGCTCGGCGAGCACCTCGAGGCCGTCGTGGAAGACCAGGGTCGCCTGCTCCACGGCCGTCGCCAGCCCCGGCGTATCGGGGGGTCGTCCCCAGCCGAAGGCATCCATGTTGCTGTCTCCGGCATAGAGGCTGACATCGACCGACTCGGTGGCGGAGACCTGTCGGACACCGAGGCTGGCGCCGGCCACGACCCCGGTGAGGAGGTTGAGGAAGCCGGGGTTCATGCCGCTGCCGAAGAGCGAGGCGTTCCCGGCGATGGCGGCCTCCTCGAGCTTGGCCTTCGCCTCGGTGCCGACGCCCCGGCCGCTGAGGAATTCGGAGCTGGTCACCACGTTGGCGCCCGAGCGCAGGATGCCGGCCACCTCGTCGACGTCGAGGTGGAGGGCGTTGTAGACGACGCAGTCGGGCCGGAGGCCCAGGAGCCGGCCGACATCGTCGGTGGCGTTCACCCCGGTGGGGGCATCCAGCCCGCACAGCTCGGCGGCGTCCTTGCCGACCTTGTCCGGGGAGTGGGCGAACACGCCGACCAGTTCGAGGTCGTGGCGGTCGAGCACGGCCCGGACGGCCTGTCGGGCGACGTTCCCGGTGGTCCACTGCACCACCCGGAGCGGCCTCGACGCCGGCCCGCCCCGGCTCAACGCTGGAACCCGAAGGCGACGCCGGTGGAGAACTTGGTCAGGGTCACCTCGTCGAGGTCGGTGGCGGCCGTGTCCGAGCGGCGGGCGACCCACCGGCCCGCCCCCTCGGGCTCCACCGTCCAGTGGGGGTCCACCCCCATGGCGATGGCCCGGAGCGCCCGGTCGTGCCCGGCGCCCAGGACGGTGATCCACGAATCGAAGCTCTCGGTCCGGGACGGACCTTCGCCCAGCTCGAGGTGCACCACGTCGCCGTCGAGTTCCACCTTCCAGTCGACGTAGGTCCGGGGGTGGAATGCGGGATGGAGCTCGAACGCCGTCGCCACGTCGGCCGCGGCGTCACCGAGCCCGAAGGCGCGGGCGAGGCGGTCGGCCGCCACTCCGGCCACCCCGGCGAACTGCTTGGCCACCAGGTCACGGGTCTTGGCCTCGTCGGCGTGCTCGGTGACCGCCGAGGCGAAGGAGAGCACCAGCAGGTGACCCTGGAGCGCCACCTCGTCGATCAGCGCCCGGAGGACCGGGGAGGAGAACGCCGCCACCCGCAGGTCGGGGTCGAGGGGGCCCGAGTAGTCGGCCAGCCCGTCGTCGGGAGGGCCGTCGACGGCGGCCAGCGGCAGGCCGGCGGCGACCGTCCGGCCGATCTCCAGCGCCCGCTCCGGGGTGGGGGTGTCCGGCTCCTCGGGGTCGATGGTCACGGTCCACGCGCAGTGCGGGGTCCGGTCGGCCGGCGAACGTGGCGGCCGGTGGATCGGCCGCATCCGCAGCTTCGGGTTGGTCGCCCACCCGGTGGCATCGAAGGTGGGGTCCTCGATGTGGTGGCACATCGCCACGACGACGTCGTCCCCCATGGGCTCGACGTCCATGAGCGCCCCGCAGTGGTCGAGGTGGAACGAGCCGTGCCGGTCGTCCTGGACGCCCATCCGGAAGTCCATGAACTCCGGCGGCGCTCCGATGTCGAGCTGCATGCCCTTGAGGGCGACCTCGACCGTATCGCCCTCGAAGCCGAGCAGGCGTTGCATCCGCTTGGTGTAGACGGGACTGGCGCCCATCCACTCGTCGATCGCCACGGCGGTCATCACGTCAAGGCCCATCGCCGTGACCAGGGGCATGCCTGCCCGGTCGATGAGGTGGCCCGCGAGCAGGTACTCACGGGCAAGGATGCCCAAATCAGCATGAGACAGGTCGGCGACTGACCGGTGCCTTCGGCTCGTCGTCGACGAGGTTGCGTTGTCCTGCATGGCTCCCCTCACTGATCCTCTCGGATCAAGCTTTGCACTTTCAGGAGTAACGAGCCGCTCGGGTCCCTGGCGGGTTGTCGGCGCCGGGCACCGCGTCGGGGTTCTCGACACAGACCTCGCATTCCAAGCCGTCGGGGTCCCGGAAGAAGATGCTCAGCATCTGCCCGAAGTCGGTCACGAAGTCGTNNCACTCCCCGCCCGACAGTTCGTAGGTCTCGCGGTAGTGGCAGTCGCCCCGCATCCGCGTGCCGTCCGACCACTCGATCTCGTCGTGCAGCGCCCAGATGCCGGTTGCGGTGGTAGACGACGTGAGGGTGATTTCGGGCGTGTGGCCGTGGTGCACGGTGACGGCCTCGGCCAGCGACTGCTGCAGGAAGACCAGGAACACGTCCGCACCCATGACGACGCTGCCGCCCGAATCCGTCGTGTCCATGACCACGTCGTCGGTGAACACCT
>PMFY01000116.1:0-2284 GCA_003157945.1 Acidimicrobiaceae bacterium
CGTTCCAGCACCGGGCCATGGACGCCATCGACCGGGGTGAGTCGGTCCTGGTCAGCGCCCCCACCGGCTCGGGCAAGACGCTGGTGGCCGACTACGCCGTGGCCCGGGCGCTGGCCGGCGGGGGCAAGGCGTTCTACACCACGCCCATCAAGGCGCTGTCGAACCAGAAGTTCGCCGAACTGTCCGCCCGCTACGGCGACCACCGGGTGGGCCTGCTGACCGGCGACATCTCGCACCAGGCCCGGGCGCCCGTCGTGGTCATGACGACCGAGGTCCTGCGCAACATGCTCTTCGCCCGCTCGGCGCTGCTCGACGACCTGGCCGTGGTGGTGCTCGACGAGGTCCACTACCTCCAGGACCCGTGGCGGGGCTCGGTGTGGGAGGAGGTCCTCGTCCTGACGCCACCCGGCGTGACGTTCGTCAGTCTGTCGGCCACGGTCAACAACGCCCGGGACTTCGGCCGGTGGCTGACCTCCGTACGCGGTACCACGCGGGTGGTGGTCGAGACCCATCGTCCCGTCACCCTCCACCACCACTACGCGGTGGCCGAGCGGGGCCGCGACGGCGTGTCCGTGCTGCCGCTGCTGCGCGACGGGGGGCCCAACCCCGACGGGCTGCGGCTGGACGACCGGCGGAAGCGCTCGTCCCACCAGCGCTTCCGGGCGCCCCGGCGGACCGAGGTGGTGGAGTACCTGGCCGCCGCCGGCATGCTGCCCGCCATCACCTTCATCTTCTCGCGGGCCGCGTGCGACGACGCCACCCGCCAGGTGGTCCAGGACGGGGTGCGCCTCACCACGGACGAGGAGCGCGCCCGGATCCGCCACCTGGTGGAGGCGTCCGTCGAACGGCTGTCGGACGCCGATCTGCGCACGCTCGGGTACGGGCCCTGGTCGGACGCCCTCGAGGCGGGGGTGGCGCCCCACCACGCCGGCCTGGTGCCGGCCTTCCGCCAGGCCGTCGAGCGCTGCTTCTCGGAGGGGCTGCTCAAGGTGGTGTTCGCCACCGAGACGCTCGCCCTCGGCATCAACATGCCGGCCCGCACCGTGGTGGTCGAGCGGTTCGCCAAGTTCCGGGGCTCGGACACCTCGGCGCTGACGTCGGGCGAGTACCAGCAGCTCACGGGCCGGGCGGGCCGCCGTGGCATCGACACCGTGGGCCACGCGTTCGTGCTCTGGAACCACGCCACCACCTTCGGCCTCGTGGCCCGCACGGCCGTGGCCCCACCCCCGGACCTGGTGTCCTCGTTCCATCCGACCTACAACCTGGTCGTCAACCTGGTGCGCCGGTGGAGCCGCGACGAGGCCCACGCCCTGCTGGAGTCGTCCTACGGGCAGTGGCAGGCCCCCGAGGGGTCCGAGTCCCTCGTGGTCCAGCTCGACCGGCGACTGGCCATCCTGGACGACCGTGGCTTCCTCGACGGGTGGTCGCTCACGGCGGACGGGCTGCGCCTGGCGGGGATCTACCACGAGTCCGACCTGCTGGTGGCCGAGCTCCTCCGGGCCGGCGTGCTCGACGGACTGGAGCCGGCCCACCTGGCGGGGGTGGCCTCGGCGCTGACCTTCGAGGCCCGACGGGCCGGGGACGACCCGCCGGTGCCCCGCCAGCCCCGGGTGGTCGAGCGCCTGGCGGCCATCGACACGCTGGCCGCCACCCTGCGGGCCGACGAGCGGCGCGTGGGCCTGCGGCGCACCCGGCGGCCGGACGGCGGCCTGGCCCGGGCCGTGGTGGCCTGGGCCTCGGGCGGCACCCTGGACGCCGTCCTGCGGGACGCCGAGGTGGCCCCGGGGGACTTCGTGCGCAACGTCCGCCAGGTCATCGACCTGGTCCGACAGGTCGGCCAGGTGGCGGCCGAAGCCCCCACCCGTGCGGCGGCGGACCTGGCCGTCGCCCTGCTGCGGCGGGGGGTGGTGGGGGCCGACGACCCGGCCGCCACGGGGTCCGCGCTTGACGACCTGTCCCGGTCCTAGTGTCAGACAGGCATGTTCCCCTACGCCGTGGAATCGTTCAGTGCCGAGGAGACCGACATCCTGCGGCGGTACGTCACCAATCTGGACCGTCCGGTCTTCGCGTTGGTGAACCTGCCCGAGGTCGTCAAGGGGGCCCTGTTCGCGCGCTACTCGCGGTCCCCGAAGAGCCTGCGCCGCCTCTTCCTCGACGAGTTCGTCGGTGAGCTCGACATCACCGGCGACGCCTCGGTCGACGCCACCGTCGGCCTCCGTCGGGCCGAGGACCTCTACGAGAAGGTCTTCTTCGAGTACGGCGACGACTCGGTGGCCCAGCTCGG
>PMFY01000116.1:2296-6865 GCA_003157945.1 Acidimicrobiaceae bacterium
ATGGCCTACCTCGAGCAGTCGACGCGGTACATCGCCTACAACCAGCGCCTGTCGACCGGGCACTACCGGTACTACCGCGACCCCGGCCTGCTCGACTCGCCCCTCGGCGCGCGCTACGTCGGCGACATGGACCGGATGTTCGACACCTACGGCGAGCTGCTCGAGGAGGCCCACACCTTCCTGGTGGCCCGCCACCCCCGCCAGACCGAGGACTCGGCGTTCGTGCACCGTCAGGCGGTGCGGGCCAAGGGTCTGGACGCCCTGCGCGGGCTGCTGCCCGCCGGGTCGCTGTCCAACGTCGGCATCTACGGCACGGGCCAGTCCTACGAGCAGCTGCTGGTGCGGATGCGCTCGCACCCGCTGCCCGAGGCGCGCGTCTACGCCGACATGATGCTGGAGGAGCTGCGCAAGGTCATCCCGTCGTTCCTGCAGCGCGTCGACCGCGACGACCGAGGCGGGGCGTGGGGGGACTACCTCGCCGCCACCCGCCGCGACACGGCCCGGATCGTCGAGGAGCTCTTCGGCGACCTGGTGGCCCCCGACGACGTCCACCGGGGTGGGCCGTCCGGCGAGCCCACCGTCGAGCTGCTCGACTTCGACCCCGACGGCGAGGACAAGGTCGTGGCGGCCATCGTGGCCCCGCGCACCGCCCGACCGGAGTCCGAGGTGCTCGACCGGGTGCGCCGGCTCGGCGCCGAGGAGAAACGGTCGATCCTGGCCGCCTACGTGGGGGACCGGGTCAACCGCCGGCACCGCCCGGGGCGCGCCTTCGAACGCACCGACTACCGCTTCGACGTGGTGACCGACTACGGCGCCTTCCGCGACCTGCAGCGCCACCGCATCCTGACCATCGAGTGGCAGCCGCTCGGCACGGCGCTGAGCTACGACGTGCCCGAGGTGGTGGCCGAGGCCGGGCTCACCGACCGCTACGTGGCGTCCCTCGAGCGGTCGCGGGAGCTCTACGAGGCCCTGGCCCCCGGATTCCCGGACGAGGCCTCCTATGCCGTCGCCCTGGCCTACCGGATCCGCTACACGATGCAGATGAACGCCCGGGAGGCCATGCACCTACTGGAGTTGCGCTCGGGTCCCCAGGGCCATCCGAGCTACCGCTGGGTCGCCCAGGAGATGCACCGCCAGATCGGCGAGCGGGCCGGCCACCGCCTGCTGGCCGAGGCCATGTCCCACGTCGACTACGGCGCCGAGGATCTGGAGCGCCTGGAGTCCGAACGGCGGGCCGAGCAGCGCCGGAACGCAGTGCCGAAGGTCACAAATCCTGTAATGCCCTGAGCAGGGAACTTTCGAGAATTCCCTGGTCACGGGCGGTCGAGGGCATTTGACGACCCACCGGTCCGATGACGTAGGGTGCGCCCAGTCCCAGTCGCCCCGGAGCGTGCAATCAGTGGTCACACCACCCGATGCAGGCCGAGGGGGGGATGCTGTGAGAGGCGGAGGAAGGCCCAGGGGGTCGAGTAGAAAACACCTCCCCGAGGCCGTCGGCGTGAGCCGGAGGTAGCGGGGAAGTGGTGCCAAAGACCCCTTGGGCCCACCCGCCTGGCCCGCCGCAGTCGGCGTGCGCCGGGCGGGAGCCGATGGAGCACGGTATCCGGCCGACGGGGCCCCGGGTGACCGAGTCGGCTACCGGGCGGCCGCCGGACGCCCGGCACGGGCCGTCGACCACCGGGTGTGCGGTCAGGTGCCCGACGAATGCACCACGGGACCCGCGATTCCTGGCATGATCCCCACGCAACAGCGGCGAACGAGGGAATGGAAGCCACCCGAGCGGCGTTGCCGCACCACGATCGAACGGAAGGCCGGACCGTCTATGCTCCCGGCCAACTCACCACCGAAAGACACACATGGCAGAAGACATCGATGAAGTCGAGGCACCGGACGAGCTGATCGAGGAGGACCTCGAGGAGCTCGCCGAGGACGACGACGACCTGATCGCCGACGACCCGTTGGCGCTCGAGGATGACGACGACGCGGTCGCCGTCATCGAGGTGGACGTCGAGGAGGACGTCCCGGCCGGTACCGCCAAGGCGGTCGCCAAGGCCGCCGGCGAGGAGACCGACGAGGAGGAGGAGGAGGAGCCCGACGACGAGGACGTCGAGGCCAGCCTCGACACCATCCTGAAGGAGCGCCTGGTCGTCGAGGAGGTCGAGGACGACGAGGAGACGCCCGAGCCGGAGGACCGGAGCGGCGACGGCGTCGAGCGCGTCCTGCCCAAGCAGCCGGGCGAGTTCGTGTGCCGGTCCTGCTTCCTCGTGAAGCACGGCAACCAGCTGGCGGACAAGAAGAAGATGCTCTGCCGCGACTGCGTCTGAGTGGAACCGATGATGGCCGACACCACTGACGAGCAGCCCGACGGTCCGGCCGGGGAACCGTCGCTGAGCGACCGGCTGCTCGACCTGTTCGTGTTCCTGCCGACGGGTGTGGTCGTGACCGTCGCCGAGGAGCTGCCGCGCCTGGCCGAACGGGGGCGTGAGCGCCTCGGCGTCCACGTCAACTCGGCCCGGGCCGTCGGCGAGTTCGCCGTGACCGCCGGGGGCCAGGAACTGAAGAAGCGTTCCACCGGTCGGGGCCGCGCCGCGGGGAGCCGGGCGGCGACCGGGTCCACCGGCCGAACCCGGCCGGCCACCGATCCGGCGGGGACGGCCCGCACGGGCACGACCCGCCTCCGTACCATCCCGTATCCCGAGGACCGCCGACCGGCGGCCGCACCGCCGGGCGAGGCGACGTCGACGGCATCACCCGCCCCGGCCGCCCCGGCTGCCGCGGCACCCACGACCACCGCCGCCCGGGCGGCGGCGCCGACCCCGACGACACCGGCACCACCGACGACACCGGCACCATCGACGACACCGGCACCGGTCACGTCCCGGTCCCCGGTGGACGCGCACATCCCGGACGTGGCCAGCCTCGCCATTCCCGGGTTCGACACCCTGTCCGCCTCACAGGTGGTCCAGCGTCTCGACGGCCTCAGCCGGTCCGAGCTGGTGGCCGTCCGGGCCTACGAGACGTCGACCCGCGGCAGGCGCACCATCCTCAGCCGGGTCGACCAGCTGCTCGACGAGCGGTCCTGAGCCGGTCGTAGGCGACGGGCGCACCGTGGTCCCGATGGAGCAGGTGCGAACGGCCACATCCGACGACCTCGACCGCCTGGTCGAACTGGTGGCGGGGTTCGCGGCCGCCCAGGCCGACCGGCGGGGGGCCGACCTGTTCCGCGACGGGGACGACGGAGGACGGCCGCCGGCTCCCACGCCTGCGGCGGTCGCCCCCTACCTGGCCGACACCGACCGGACCGCGCTGGTGGCTTCCCTGGACGGGTGGGTGGCCGGAGCGACCCTCTGCCGGGCGGTGGCCGTCGGCCCGGAACGGCGCGGCGTCCTCGACCTCTGCTTCGTCGAGGAGGGTGCCCGCGAGGTCGGGCTCGGGCACCTGCTCGTCGACGCGGCGATCGCCTGGTTCCGGGACCGCGGCTGCACGGGCGTGGACGGCACGGCCCACCCGGGCGACCGGGCCGCCAAGAACTTCTTCGAGTCCGCCGGCTTCAAGGCACGGCTGCTGGTGATGCACCGACCACTGCCCTGACGCCCACCCCTGATCGTCGACCGGGCGGGCCGGTCCCGACCCTCGGCGCCGGAGGTACCGGAGGGTGCGGCTGTCAGGAGGCGCGTCGGCCGGACGGACGGGCCGGGCGGGCCGGGACCGGACGACGGGGCCCGGGCGGCGGGGGGATCGGGATCCCGAGGAGCTTGGCCAGTTCGGGCACCAGACCGGCGGCCTTGCGGGCCTCGGACAGGAGGGCCTCGTCGGCTCCGTCGGGGAGGCCGGCGGGCTTGACGTTGCGGCGCACCGGGCACTCGACCACGACCTCCAGCAGCGCCTGCCAGTCGGCCGGTGTCGTGTCCTTGGCCATGGCCTGCCCGGCCGCGTCGGCCAGACGGACGGCCAGCTCGGCGGAGAGCCGGGCCGAGGGTTCGGGCGCGCGCACCGAGGCCCGCACGGCGTCGAGGACCCGCCCCTCGTCCAGTGACGTCGTGATCCGCTCGACCCAGCGCTCGCGCAGGGCCGTGACGCGCTCGTTGAGGCTGGTGCGCAACGCGGCCAGCATCTCGCCGCCCTCGTCGTCGAGTGTGACGGTGGAGGCGGAGGCGACGATGGAGCGCAGTTCGCGCAACGGGGTCTCCTTGCCGGTGTTGCGGGCGACGGAGGCGCGGTCCTTCCACGTGGCCAGGCCGATGATCGGCCGCAGCTCCTCGGCCATGGCCATGAGGGGCGCCTCGGTGACCTCGGGCCGGCCCTCGGCCCGGGCCCGCGCGTTCTGCTCCTGGATGGCCTGGCGCACGGAGGGGACGCCTCCCTTGATGAGCTGCTCGGC
Organism: Acidimicrobiaceae bacterium; assembly: GCA_003157945.1. The sequence continues at coordinate 6,678 of PMFY01000116.1, forward strand.
CACGGGCAGCTGCTCGGGCCGGAGGTCGGCGAGGGCGGCGTTGCGGTAGACGGTCGACGGCTGGGGGCGGCGGTCGCCACGCTCGGTGCGGTCGCGCCCCCCTTCGCGTCCGCCGGGACGGGCCGGACCGGAGCGACGGGCGCCGCCGGCCGAGGCACCCTCTCGGCCGCGGCCGTCACCGCGGCCGT
>PMFY01000011.1 GCA_003157945.1 Acidimicrobiaceae bacterium
CCATATGGTACACCATATGGTCTGACGGAAGTACCCGATTTCTCTGTGCGATGTGATGACGTGTACGGAGCCAAAAAACCGCTCGGCGTGCGCGATCCGTGCGCGTAGCAAGGGCAAAAGGTGGTGAAACGTGGTCGGTGACGGTTAGTGGAAAGATGCCCTGAGCTGGGAAAATAGCAATAGTCCCTGGTCCCCGAATTGCCCCCGAAGGGATTCACACGGCTGAGGTCGGAGGTTCGAGTCCTCTAGCGCCCACCACCTGCGCCCACCGGTCCGACGTCGGAGCGAGGGAGAAGCGCAGAGCCCGGACCCAGGGTCCGCCGCACCAATGGGCCGCCGCACCGGCAACGGCGGAGGGGTCGGAGCGGAAATGGCGGGATCTTGGCGGCTCCGTTCGCACGCCGTCGGTCCGTCGCCCTTCCTTCGGGCTCCGCCCCCAGCGCCCGGCGCCGAGGTGTCGGGGACCTTCGACGAGGCCATTCGGGGACACCGTGCCCTCGTCACCGGTGCGCGTCAGAGCGGGTCGACCCCATTCCCCGTGAGGGAGTGCGAGAAGGGCCATTGCCGCCCCGTCGACTCGGTCCGGGATCGGGTGAGCACCCCGAACGCAGCTCGGCCTAAGCTTCGCCCGATGGGGAGCCGGGGGGGCAGGGGACAATTGGCGAATTCTGCCGGGCGCACCTGCGCCGACCCGGGTGCCATCGCTCTCGGGGCCGGTGAATTCGATGGGAAGTGAGCCGGTGCCACGGCGTGTAGCGGTCATGCACCACTCGAGTTCGTTCTTCCCACTGGAGCTGCGCGACCGCGTCGGTGACTGCGCCGAACTCGTATGGGTCGTGGACTCCCGGAACGTCCCCGAGGCGATGCTCCGCTTCGTCCGACGGCTCGGGCCCGTCGTCGACACCGCTGACCAGACTCTCGACACCGTCGCCGAGGAGCTCACGCGTCTGGGTGTCGGGGGCATCGTGTCCTTCGTCGACGACCACATCGTCGACGCCGCCCTCCTGGCCGAACGCGTAGGGCTGCCGTACCACTCGCCCGACGTGGCGCATGCGCTCGTCAACAAACAGGTCCAGCGTGCCGTGCTCGACGCGGCCGGTATCCCGGGCCCCGCGTTCTGGTCGGCACCTCCCGGTCTCGACACCGCCCAGGCGGTGGCGATCGCCGACCGCGTCAACTATCCCGCCGTCGTGAAGCCGGCCGAGGGCAGCGGAAGCCGGGACATCCGGCTCGTGCGAACCGCCGAGGAGCTCACCGAGGTCATCACCGCCAGTGACGGGCCGGGCCACCTGGTCGAGCAGTACCTCGAGGATGAACGTGACCACGAATCCTGGTACGCCAGCTACCTCTCCGTCGAGAGCGTGGTCAGCCACGGTACCGTCGGGCATGTGGCGTTGACCGGCCGGTTCCCATTGGCCGAGCCGTTCCGCGAGACCGGCAACTTCATCCCCGCGCTCTGCCCCGCCGACCAGGTGCCGGGGATCCTCTCCCTGGTGGACGACACCGTCGCCGCGCTCCGGATCACCGACTCGGTGATCCACACCGAGATCAAACTGACTCCCGATGGCCCCCGGCTGATCGAGGTCAATGGCCGCCTCGGTGGGAGGCCCCCGTTCGTGCTCTGCGGGATCTCCGACACCAACCTGTTCCAGGTCGCCTGTCAGGTGGCGCTGGGCGACCCGGTGCACATCGACGCCATGGCCACGTGCGACGCGGTGGGCTTCTGGCTCATGCTCCACGCGCCGGCGGGAGCCCGACGGCTCGACGCCGTGGACGGTGCCGACGCGGCCGCGGCGGTGCCCGGCGTCACCGACCTGCGGGTCAACCGTCTTCCCGGGGCGTCACTCGACTGGCGGGAGGGAACCGACGGCAAGATCGTGACGATCGAGGGAACCGCCCCGGATCACACCGGCCTGGAGGCCACCGTCGGCCGGATCCGCGCCGCCATCACGATCTCGACCGACGCCGGACCGTCGTGCGAGCGAGCGCGGGCGACGGACGCGCACGATGCGACCGACTGGCCCGTCGGTGCGCTGGAGCTTCCCGAGCACGCACCCGACGTCGAGCCCGTGATCACCGGGTCGTGGACAGGCAGGGGCTGAACACTCCCATGGACATCGAGGCGGAGAGCGAGAGGATCGGGCGGGACGTCGCTGCCCTCTGGGCGGACGATGTCGACTCCCGAGCCCGCTTCCCGAACGAGGCGGTCGACGAGTTCCGCAGCAGCGGACTCCTGGCGACGCTGGTGCCCAGCGAAGCAGGAGGTGCCGGCGCGACCCTTGCGCAGGCATCCCGCTCGGTGGCGGCCATCTCGGCCCACTGCGGTTCCAGCGGAATGGTCCTGGCCATGCACCACCTCCAGGTGGCGGCCATCGCCCGGCACGGGTCATCGGCCATGCAGGAGCGCATCTACCCCCTCCTGATCGACGGTGACCTGCTCCTGGCGAACGCCAACAGCGAAGTCGGTCTGGCCGGCGAGCGGCGGGTCAGCCACTGCGCGCTCGAGCCGGTCGAGGGTGGATTCCACCTGGACAAGCAGGCCACCACCGTGTCCTACGGGGAGTATGCGGACGGAATCCTGGCGACGGCACGCCGGACCGCCACCAGCCCGGGTCACGAACAGGTCATGGTCGTCTGCCTTCCTCCGGCGATGCGCCTCGAGGCGACAGGCGACTGGGACACCCTGGGTCTGCGGGGCACCTGCAGCCGGCCCGCAAGACTCACTGCTGACGTGCCCGTGGACATGGTGCTCGACGACTATCAGGCGGTATTCGTCCGGACCGGCCTGGCGCACAGCGCCGTGCTGCTCAGTTCGGTGTGGCTCGGCCTGGCGGAAGGGGCCGCCCGCCGGGCCCACGCCACCGTCCGCGCCAAGGCCCGGGCGAACCGCTCGACCGATCCGGGCGCGGGACCGCCGCTCGGGGCGATCCGCCTCGCCGAACTCGGTGTGCTGCTCCACCAGATGCGGGAGGTGATCGCGGGAGCCGCCGTGCGGTACCAACTGCTGAAGGACACCGAGGATGCCGGAACCCTGCGCTTCGCCGGCCTGATGGACAACGTCAAGTTGTCGTCGAGCATGCTCGCCCTCGACATCCTCCAGCGAGCGATGGGGATCTGCGGGCTGGAGGGCTACAAGAACGCCACCCAGAACAGTCTGGCCAGGATGCTACGGGACGCAAATGCCGCTCCGCTCATGGTGAACAACGACCGGACGCTGCAGGCATCGGCGCATGCGCTGCTGATTCGCAAGGAGATCTGAAGCGCCCGTCTGGCGTCGCCCAGGCCGGCCGCTTCTCGCCGGTGACCTCGGTGTTCAGCCCGATGCCCCGCCGGGCGTGGTCGACGGCCACTGAGCGGGCGACCAGTCGCCCTCGGGGTCCGTGGTCTGCCCCACCTCGATCAGGTGACCGTCGGGATCACGGATGTAGCACCGGATCTCGTACCGGTGCTGCTTCGGCGGTGTCAGGAATTCGGCTCCTCGGGCGCTCCATTCGTCGTAGACCGCGTGGATGTCCCGGACCCGGATGTTGAGGAAGCTGCTGACCCGATCGGGGTCGGTCGGAGTCTCCAGGGTGACCGAGGGTTTGTCGTCCGTCGGCCCACCGCCGACATTGATGATGATCCAGCTGTTGGCGAGGGCCACGTAGGTCACCTCTCCGGAGAAGGCCACTTTGCCGCCCAGCACCTCGGTGTAGAAGCGCCGGGAACGCTCGACGTCGTCCGACACGATGAAGTGGGCCAGCAGAATCCCTTCGTCCGGCGGTGTGAATTCGGCCATACGGCACCTCCGTTGGTTGGGGCTCGTGTCCCGTCTCCGACAGGGCGTGGAGCCGTCTGTAGGGTGAGAGGAACTACCGCTCCGTCCGTGGTGCGGTCGCTTCCACGGGCGCGACGGGAACGTGCGCCACGGACACACTCGGATTGCCCGCGACGTAGAACCGCCAGTCCAGGTCCTTGCCCGCGGAGACGCCGACCCGGGTGCTCCTGGCGTACGGCGGTGCACTGTGATCGTCGAGGATGCGGATCTTGCCGCCGACGAGGTCCGTGCCGTTGTCGGCCCGGCTCAGGCCGAAGGCCCGGGAGAGGCGACCCGGCCCACTGCACAGGCGTCGATCCGGGTCGCGGGTATCGCCCCGGTTGGCCCTCATCTGCTCCATTCCGGCGAGTGGTTCCACCGCCCGGATGAGGACACCGGATCCGATGCCGACCGGCTGACACACGACATTTGTCAGGTAATTGACCCCGTAGGTGAGGTAGACCTCGAGACGACCCGGCGGTCCGAACAGTGTCGCGTTCCCCTTGCGGGGACCGGAGAATCCACGGCTCGCCGCCTCCTGCTCGTCATAGGCCTCCACCTCGACGATGCGGCCCCGCAGCGGGCCATAGGAGAGGATCTTGCCGATCAGACTCGGCGCGACCGACTCCGACGGCCGCTCGTAGAAGCCCCGCTTCAGGGTTCGATGCCGATCCGGCAACCTTCCACCTCCCGCCGATACGGTCCGCCCTCCAGTGGGCCGTCCCGGCCGACCGCTCCGTGCGGCTGAGCTCGGTCCATCTCCATCCCGACCTCCCGACTCGACGTGCACCTGGCGTCCGGCCTCCGACGTCCGGCATGTCCACCGCCGACTCCCCGGTGGTGCAGGGCCGACGTCGGACGGCAACTCGTTCCTGGCGCGGCTACAGGTCACCACGCTTGATCCCGACGGCCCCACCCTCGGTGAACCGGATCGGTGCATCGAGCGTGTCGACGAGGAACATCTCCCGGTCCCCGCGATCCCAGGCCTCGCGCAGCCCCGGCGTGCCCAGGTCGAAGTCGGGGCGAGACCTGCGCATGACCTCGCGCAGGTCGCGGTGGAGCTCCTCGACCGTCGGGCGCCCCCAGTACCAGTAGCCGTTGTAGATCGCGGAGATCTCCAGCCCGGGGGCAAGCACGAACGTGTGCGGGACCATCGGGTCGTGGACCGGGTCCGTGTACTCGACGATGTCGAGATCGGCCCGCACCGTCCGCTCCGGGTCTGAGAGGAACGGGAACTGAGCGCCGACGCTATCGCGGAACTCGTTGATCTCGAGTTGGTTGTCCGTCGAGATCACGGCTACGCGGGTATACCCGACCCGGAAGTCGAGGTATGCGTCAACCAGGCGGTTAAGAAAACGATGCTCCTTCGGGTCAAACCCGCCGCGCGAGAGGTGCAGCACCATCGGGTTCGATCCCTGCAGGTCCGACAGACGGCGCTGAACGCCGTCGTGGTCGGGCAGCTCATAGTCGGGAAGGCGTGCCCCGACCTGAATGTCGCCGCGCATGATTGGCCTCCAATCGAATTCAGCTGAAGTTAGGCACGGGCCGCTCCCGCAGGATATGACCGTGAGGCGGCGTGCCGCGGCTCCCGGGTCTGCGATGCGCGTGAGATGGGCACCTCCGTCCTCAACGATGCGCAACTTGGCCCAGCGGCGCCACGACCGCCGTCGCCCTGTGGGCTACCAGCCCTCGGTGACTTGGATGATCGTCTTTCCGGATGCATGCGGGGCGCCGGGCCCGAACGCGGCGGGCGCTTCGGCCAGCGGTCGCACGGCCCCGACATTGGGACTCAATCGTCCGTCGCGCAGCCACTCGGCGAGCTTGGTCAGCTGGGAGCGATCTGCCTCCACAACGAAGAAGATGGCCCGTCCGTTCTCGGGCTGGATCGTGGGTGGTTCGATCGTGGTGACGAGCGTGCCGCCGGCGCGTACGAGGGCGGTCGAGCGCTTGAGGATGTCACCGCCGATCACGTCGAGCACCACGTCGGCCTCACCGGCGTCCTCCAAAGGGTCGTTCTCCAAGTCCACGAACTTGTCGACGCCAAGGCTGAGCGCACGGTCTCTGTCGGCGGCCCTGCCAGTTCCGACCACGCGGGCCCCTGCATGACGGGCCAGCTGCACGGCGATCGAGCCGACGCCGCCCGCGGCACCGTGGATCAGCGAGGTCTGCCCGACGCCGAGGTGGGCATGGTCGAACAGCGCCTGCCATGCCGTCAGGCCGGAGATCACCGCACCGGCGGCGACGGTGTGGTCGACGCCGGACGGCAGCGGTGCGAGGTTGCGTGCCTCGATCGCCACGTACTCCGCCAGCGTGCCGTCGCGGGTCCAGTCGGCCAGCCCGAACACTCGCTGGCCGACGGTCAGACCGGTGGTCCCGTAGCCCAGTTCCGTGACGACACCCGACACCTCGTGCCCGGGGACACTCGGCGTCCGGTCCCGGCCGGCACGATCAACCCAGGTTCCCGCCCACGCCAGCTCCCCAGGGGTGAACCCCGCGGCATGGACGCGCACGATGACGTCGTTCTCGGAGGCGTGCGGGTGCGGAAGGTCCGTCAGGGACAGCCCAGCCAGGTCAGCGTCACGGTCACGGGCGACGATGGCTTTCATGGCATTCTCCTCTCTGATGGTGGAGATTCCGGGCGGGTGACGGTGTGCCGGCCGGCTTCCTCCGTCCGAGCGACGACGCGGGTGACGCCGCTGTTGCTCGTGGCGACGTCTCGTCGCTCCTCAACTGGACTCGAGTAGGCGCTTCGCCTCGGCGAGCGCATCGTAGAGGCTGTGGGCGCTAACCGAGACTGCGCGGCCATCATCGCTCGGCTCGATCGTCAACACCAGCTCGCCGTCCTCGAGACGGGTGAAGCCGAACAGCTGGCCGCCAAGCCAGAACTCGGCGGTGCCGTGGTCGGCCTCCTCAAGGCTTACGACTCGAACGTCGATCTCACGCATGGCGTCCTCTGGAGGGACGGTGACAGATATCGCTCGAGCCCGCACGCACGAGCACCAGTCCTATATGGAACGCTCGGACGCGCGGCTTCGGCACCCGCGGTATCACGAGCTCCTCGGTCTATGCGCGGGCACGCGGAGCGCCGCGGGTTGCGTGGAGGCACTTCGCGCGGGACGGCGTGATCTGGTCGTCGGCCGACGTTGCGAAGGGCGGACGGGAGCGAGTTGTGCCGGTCATCGCCGACTCGGTCCTAATTGTGGATGAGATCCGAGCAAATGCCTCCACTATCGATGAGTTCGTGCTGCCGCTCAGCGGTTCCGCGATGCGCCGATGAATACACGGCGCCTTGACTTGCGCTCTGGGCCGTCGGCGAGCCAAGCTCTGCGTGGGCTCGCTATTCGGGTCGTGGCGCGGGCCGGGTCCAGCGACAACTGTGCGCCCGCACCGCCTCGCCACCCCTATGCCGAGCACATCGCGCGAGAGACCGACACGTGCATCGC
>PMFY01000239.1 GCA_003157945.1 Acidimicrobiaceae bacterium
CCGCCCACCGCCACGCGGCGCCCGGGGCCCGGCACGCGGCCGCCGGCACCCCTGGCGGATCGCCGCCCTGGTCATCATCCTGGCCGGGTTGGTGCTCCTCGTGGGGGGCTACGTCTGGGTCCAGCACGAGGCGTCCCCCTCGGGCCCGCCCGGTCCCCAGGTCCTGGTGACCGTCCCGGCCGGCGCCGGCGTCAGCTCGACGGGGTCGCTGCTGGCGGCCCGGGGCGTGATCGGGAGCTCGTTCGCCTTCCGCCTGTGGAGCCAGTTCAACAGCGTGCCCGGCGTGCAGGCCGGCACGTACGCGTTCGACCAGCACTCGTCCTTCGACACCGTGCGGAACGTGCTCGCCACCGGCCCCAATGTGTTCCCCCTGGTGGTGCCCCCCGGGTTCACGGTGTCCGAGCTGGCCGAGCGCGTGGGGCAGCTGCCGGGCCACGACGCCTCCACCTTCCTGCACGTGGCCACGAGTGGCGTGGTGCGTTCGCCCTGGCAGCCGACCGGCGTGACCAGCCTGGAGGGCCTGCTGGCCACGGGCACGTACACGGTCCTGCCCGGCGAGACCGACCGGCAGCTGCTCGAGCACATGGTGGACCGGTTCGACGCCCAGGCCGCATCCGTGGGCCTGGCCACCGGGGCCGCCACCCTGGGCTACACGCCCTACCAGGTCGTCACCGTGGCCTCCATCGTGGAGAAGGAGGGGGTCCTGACCAAGAACATGGGCCCCGTGGCGCGGGTGGTCTACAACCGGCTGGACCGCGCCATGCCCCTCCAGATGGACTCGACCGTGCTGTACGCCCTGGGCCGGGACGGGGGGACCGTGACCGCGGCGGACCTGCGGACCCAGAGCCCCTACAACACGTACCTGCACAAGGGGCTGCCGCCGACACCGACCTGCTTCCCGTCGCCGGACGCCCTGGAGGCGGCGCTGCACCCGCCCGCCGGCACGTGGCTCTACTTCGTCGTGGTCCAGCAGGACGGCACCGAGGCCTTCTCGGACACGTTCGCCGGCCAGCAGGCCAATGAGGCGCTGGCCACCCAGCGCGGGCTGGGCTGAGCGGTGGAGACCGGGGACCGCGGAGTGGATCGGGACGTCCGCCGCGAGCTGTCGGCGGCGACGCGCGTGGTCGGCGTCATGGGGTTCCCGGTGGCGCACTCGCTGTCGCCCCGGCTGCACAACGCGGCCTTCGCCGAGCTCGGCCTCGACTGGGTGTCGGTCGGGTTCCCCGTGCCGGCGGGACAGGCCGGCACCGCGCTGGCCGGGGCCCGGGCCCTGGGCATCGTCGGGCTGTCGGTGACCATGCCCCACAAGGAGGACGTCGCCGCGTCGGTCGACTCGTGCAGTCCGACCGCGGCGCGCCTCGGGGCGGTCAACTGCGTGGTCGACGACGGGGGCGGGTGGCACGGTGACAGCACGGACGGTGCCGGCCTGCTGGCCGCACTCGCCCGCAGTCATGGATTCGCCCCCGACGCGACCCGTTGCCTGGTGGTGGGCGCCGGTGGGGCGGCCCGGGCCGTGATCGCCGCCCTGGGCGACGCCGGCGCCGCCGAGGTGGTGGTCGTCAACCGCACGCCCGCCCGGGGCGAGGTGGCGGCCGGCCTGGCCGGTCCGGCCGGCCGGACGGGCACGGTGGACGACGCCCCGGGTTGCGATCTGGTGGTGAACGCCACCCCGGCGGGCATGGACGACGTGGCGGACGGCCCGACGACGTGGCCGGTGGACCCGGACCGGTTGGGGCCGGGCCAGCTGGTGGTGGACCTCGTCTACCACCCGGCGCTCACCCCGTGGCTGGCCGCGGCGGCGGACCGGGGGGCGCGCACGGCCAACGGTCTGGGGATGCTGGTGCACCAGGCCGCGCTGCAGATCGAACGGTGGACGGGCCACCCGGCCCCGGTCGAGGCCATGTGGGCGTCGGTGACGGACCCGGGCACGCCCGGCGGTCCGACCTGAGCCCCCACGGCGGGGCGGGGTCGCCCGGAGGGGTCCCGGAGGGGCGGGTAGCCTTACGACCCGGAGCTCCCTGGTGACCTATACGACCGACACACTCGCGACACGCTCCCGTCACGTCACCGCCAGGATCGACCCCATCCTGCTGGTCACGACGGGTGTCCTGGCCCTGACCGGGATCGTGATGATCTACTCCGCCACCAAGGGCAAGCTCGCCCTGGCCGGGCTCGACCCGCACTACTACCTCAAGCGCCAGGTCCTGTTCTTCGTGATCTCGCTGGTCGTCCTGGTGGCCGTGTCGCTGTTCGACTACCGCCGGTGGGAGCAGCTCGCCACCATCCTCTACGTCGGCATCGTGCTGGCGCTCCTGGCCGTGCTGTCCCCGGTGGGCTCCTCCGCGCTCGGCTCACAGCGGTGGTTCGCCATTCCGGGTTCGCCGCTCCAGCTGCAGCCGTCGGAATTCGCCACGCTGGTGCTGATCATCGCCATCGCCACGTACTGCGCCCGCCGACCCGAGGGACTCGAGTTCCGGGACCTGGTCCGGATGGTGCTCATGGCCGCGCTGCCCATCGTGCTGATCATCAAGCAGCCCGACCTCGGCACGGCCATCGTCTGCACGGTCATCCTCCTGGTGATGCTGGCCGTGGCCGGCATGCCGGGGCGGTACCTCATCCTGCTGGTGGTCGGTGCGGTGGTGGTCGTCGTCGTGGCCCTCAACCTCGGGCTGGTCAAGCACTACCAGATCCAGCGCCTGACCAGCTTCATCTCGCCGAACTCGTCCAGCCAGGACGTCACCTACAACGTGAACGAGGCCAAGACGGCGATCGCCCACGGCGGGATCTTCGGCCAGGGCCTGTTCAAGGGGGCCCAGACGAACCTGGCCTACGTGCCCGAGCAGCAGACCGACTTCATCTTCTCGGCGGTGGGGGAGCAGCTGGGGTTCGTCGGAGCCGGCATCCTGCTGCTGCTGTACGGGATCCTGGCCTGGCGCATCCTGCGGACGGCCCAGATGGCCAAGGACGCCTTCGGACGCCTGCTCTGCTCGGGCGTCTTCGCCCTCCTGATGTTCTCGGTGTTCGAGAACGTGGGGATGAACATGGGNNATGATCGGCTTCATGGCCGCCATCGGCATCGTCACCAGCGTCAACTACCGGAGCACCCGGTGACCGGGCCCGAGCCGGTGGTCCCGGCGTCCGCCGTCGCCGAGGAGGCGGCCGCCGCCGCCGACGGCGTGGCCGACCCACCGGTGGCCCCGGGTCCACCGGACGGTGCCGCCGACTTCCGGATGGCCGTGGTGTCGTCGGTGACCCTCGACCTCCCGAGCCAGCACCCCCAGGTCTGCCTGCGTGAGCTCGAGTCCCCCCGCCGGCAGCTCACCTTCGCGGTGGGGATGCCCGACGCCGTCGCCCTCGCCCACGCCCAGCGCCGGATCCCGACGCCCCGACCCCTCACCCACGAACTCATGGGCGAGGTGCTGCAGCGGTTCGACATCGACCTGGTGGCCGTGCGGATCGTGGGCCGCCTGGGGGCGGTGCACTTCGCCGAGCTCGACCTGCGGGGCCGGAACGGCCGGTCGGTGCACTCGTGCCGCCCGACGGACGCCCTCATCCTGGCCCTCCACCAACCGGTGCAGGTGCCGATCCTCATCGACGCCCGCCTGCTCGAGGGCACCGGCGACGTACCCCCACCCGGCACCGTCTGAGCGTGTCCGCCCCGGGCGCGGCCGGTTAGTTGCCGGTCAGCAGCCTCCGACGCCGCTCGAGGTCGGCCTCGTACTTGGCCTGCTCGGCCGCGTCGACCGCAGCCGTCCCCTCGTCGGAGATGCGCATCAGCAGGGCCACCAGGATGTAGTTGGCGATGAGCGCGGACCCGCCGTAGGAGATGAACGGCAGGGTGATCCCCGTGAGGGGCAGGATCCGCACGATCCCCCCGATGATGAAGAAGGCCTGGAACCCGATGATGATGGTGAGCCCGGTGGCGACCAGCTTGGCGAACTCGGACCGCGCCGTCTGGGCGATGTGGAGGCCGGTCCCGGCCAGCAGCAGGAAGGCGACCACGACCATGGTCGACCCCAGCAGGCCCATCTCCTCGCCGATCACCGCGAAGATGAAGTCGGTGTTCGAGTTGCTGACGAGGTAGGCGGCCTGGCCCAGCCCCAACCCGGTGCCGCCGATGCCCCCGTTGCCGAGGGCGTACCACGACTGCACCAGCTGGCCCCCGGTGCCGTTGGCCAGCGGCCAGGGGTTGAGCCAGTCCTCGACCCGGATGTGGGTCTGCGCGAAGTACTTGCCGGTCACGTAGGCCCCGACGCCGAACAGGAGGAGGCCGAACACGAGGTAGCCCGTGCGGCCGGTGGTCACCCACAGGAGCCCGATGAAGAGGGTGAACAGCAGGGCGGAGAACCCGATGTCGTGCTCGAGGCTCATCACCAGGATGGCGAACCCCCAGGCCAGGACGATCGGGACCATCGGACGGGGGTCGAGGACGAGGCGGTTGCCGAACCGCGCCGTCGGGATGGTCAGGAGTTCGCGCTTCTCGGCGAAGTAGGAGGCGAAGAAGATGCAGAGGACGATCTTGCCGATCTCGACGGGCTGGAACTCGAACGACCCGATCTGGATCCACAGGCGGGCACCCTGGATGTTGCGGCCGATCCCGGGGACGAGGGGCAGCAGCAGCAGGATGACCCCCACCGCCAGCAGCAGGTAGCGGTAGCGGTCGAGGTCCCGGGACCGCCGCACCACGGCCAGGGTGACGACGTAGGCGGCCACCCCGCCGGCCGTCCACGCCGCCTGGAGGGGCGCGTAGTACGGGTAGTGGGGGTGGCAGGTCGAGACGTGGCACAGGGCCTGGTCGATCCGGGCGATCATCACGTAGCCGAGCCCGTTGAGCAGGAACACGATCGGCATGACCACGGCGTTCGCATCCGGCACGAAGACCCGGTTGGCCAGGTGGGTGGCGGCGCCGAGGCCGAGGATGCAGAGGAGGAGCGGGGTCAGGTTCGACGGGAACTTCGAGGTGTTGCCGACGATCATCAGGACGTAGGCGGCCACGATGATCGCCGCGGCGGCCACCATCAGGCCCAGCTCCGTGCGGCGCCTGGCCTTGATGCCGCGGCGCGGCCGCTTGCTCGTCGTGGATCGCAGGGTCAGGACCGGCACTGGGGCAACCCTACCGGGGGGCGCCCCGGGGACGGGGGGACCGACGACTGCGCCCGGCGGGCGCACCCTCCGGGCCGGCCCCGGCCCGGAGGTACCATGAGGCGACGATGACCCGCCTCCGCCCCCGATCCGACCGCCCCGGCGGGGTGTGGTCATGACGGAACCTGCGGCGGCCCCGGCCGCCCGGCTCCGGGACGTCCCCCACGGGGGTGCGCCGGCCGTTCCCGACCCGGCGGGGGCGGACGAGGCCCGGCGCCGGGGGAGCGCATGGGAGCAGCTGGGCCTGGGGCCGGACGCCCGCCCGCCCGTGCCCGAAGGGGTGCCGTTGGCGGAGTCCACGGAACGGTTCGCCAACCGCGAGCTGTCCTGGCTCGAGTTCGCCGACCGGCTCCTCGACCTGGCCGACGACGAGCGGCAGCCGCTCCTCGAGCGGGTGAAGTTCCTGGCCATCTTCACCGAGGGCCTCGACGAGTTCTTCCAGGTGCGGGTGGCCGGGCTCGAGGACCAGGTGGCGGCCGGCCTGCGGACCCGCTCGCCCGACGGTCTCGGCCCCGGTGAGCAGCTGGCCGCCATCGCTGCCCGCGTGACGACCCTGGTGGCCCGCCAGAACCGTATCTTCGCCGACGGGGTCGAACCGCTCCTGCGCGGCGCCGGCATCCTGATCGACGACTGGCACACGCTGGCCGACTCCGACCGGGACCACCTCGACGAGGTCTACACGCGATCCATCTTCCCGGTCCTGACGCCGTTGGCGGTCGACCAGGGCCACCCGTTCCCCTACATCTCGAATCTCTGCCTCAACCTGGTGCTGCGCGTCGTCGATCCGACCAACGACGAGCAGCGGATCGCCCGGGTCAAGGTGCCCCCCCTGCTTCCCCGGTTCGTGGCCCTGCCCGACGGCAACCGGTTCGTGCCCGTCGAGCAGGTGATCGCCGCCCACCTCGACACCCTGTTCCCGGCCATGTCGATCGCCGAGCACCACGTCTTCCGGGTGACCCGCAACGCCGACCTGTCGGTGGACGAGGACGACGCCCAGGACCTGCTGGCCGCCGTCGAACTCGAGCTGCACCGGCGCCGCTTCGGCCAGGCCGTCCGCCTCGAGGTGGCCTCCGGTATCTCCGCCGACCTTCTCGACATGCTCGTGTCCGAGGTCGACGTCCCCGAGGACAACGTCTTCCTCTCCGATGTCCCGCTGGACCTCGGCGGACTGCGCGACCTGGCCGCGGTGGACCGCCCCGAGCTGGCGCCGGAGCCCTGGGTGCCGCTGGCGCCGCCCCCCCTGGCCGGCCACCGAGACCTGTTCGAGGTGCTCGCCGAGAGCGACGTCCTCCTCCACCACCCCTATGAGTCGTTCGCCGCCTCCGTCGAGGCGTTCGTCGTGCGGGCGGCGGCGGACCCCGACGTGCTGGCCATCCGCCAGACGCTCTACCGCACCGGCACCGACAGCCCGATCGTGGCCGCCCTCATCCGCGCCTCGCACTCCGGCAAGCAGGTGACCGCGGTGGTCGAGCTCCAGGCGCGCTTCGACGAGCGGGCCAACATCGCCTGGGCCCGGGCCCTCGAGGAGGCGGGCGTCCAGGTCGTCTACGGGCTGGCCCGCCTCAAGACCCACTCGAAGATGTCCCTGGTCATCCGCCGCGAGGGGGATGCCACCCGGCGCTACTGCCACGTCGGCAGCGGCAACTACAACTCGGTGACGGCGCTGACCTACGAGGACATCGGACTGCTGACGGCCGACCCCGACATCGGCGCCGACGTCGCCGAGGTCTTCAACCTGCTGACCGGCTCGGGCCGCGCGCTCGAGCTGCGCCGTCTCGTGGTGTCACCGGTGACCACCCGCCGCGAGGTGATCGCGGCCATCGACGCCGAGACCGCGGCCGGACCGGGCGGTCGGATCGTGCTGAAGACCAACGGGCTGACCGATCCCGACGTCATCGACGCCCTCTACCGCGCCTCGGCGGCCGGGTGCCCCGTCGACCTGATCGTCCGGGGCCGGTGCGGCATCCGGCCCGGCGTGCCCGGGCTGTCCGACGGGATCCGGGTCCGCTCGATCGTCGGCCGGTTCCTCGAGCACTCGCGGCTGTTCCGCTTCGGGGGCGACGACGGCCGGCCGCTGCGGATCTGGTTCGGGTCGCCCGACATGATGGAGCGCAACCTGGACCGGCGCGTCGAGGCGGTGGTCCCGGTGGTCGACCCGGCGATCCAGCAGCGGCTGGTGCGGATCCTCGACGACGCCCTACGTGACGAGGCCAACTCGTGGTCGCTCACCGCCGCGGGGACCTGGGTGCGCACGTCGCCGTCGCCGGGTGCGGTCGGCGAGGGCTTCAGTCTCCAGGACCATTGTCGCCAGCTCGCACTGGAGGCACTGCAGGCCCGCCACGAGGCGGACCTGGTGGTGCCGTCCGTCAGGACGGTGGCGCCGCCGGTGGTACCAGCACCGACGGATGGGACGCCGTCGGCGTCCGCCGCCGCACCCGGGCCGTCGGTGCCGCAGGACCGGCCGCCGACACCGGGCTCCGGTCGCCGGTGGTGGCGTCGCCTCGTCGGCCGGTCCGGGTGAACGCCGTGGTGAGCAGTTCGGTGGAGCGGGCCTGCAGCTCGAGGACCCGACGCTTCACCCGGATCCGCACGGAGCGGTGCTCCAGCTCGAGGGAGGCGTAGGCCAGGCCGCCGAAGGGGATGGGCAGCCAGAAGTTCACGGCGCGGTAGGCCAGCACGGCCGAGAGCGCCTGCCCGTCGGTCAGGCCGAAGCCGGCCAGTAGCGACACCAGGACGAACTCGACCACGCCGAGTCCCCCCGGGGTGATCGGCACGGCGGCGAGGATGTAGGCCAGCCCGTAGGCGGTCAGGAGGTCGACCGGAGAGATCACGTGGCCGAAGGCGGCGACGAACACCCACAGGGACGCCGCGTCGAGCAGCCAGTTGGCCGCCGCCCAGCCCCCGGCCCGGGCCAGCAGCCCGCGGTCCTCCATCAGCATGCCGAACCGGTGCGCCAGGCGCTCGACGAGCGACGTGAACCGGTCGGCGTCGAGGAAGCGGAGGTGGGCGGCCACCGCGTGGATGATCAGACGGGCCCGCTCCTGGCCGCGGGTCAGCAGGTAGAACAGGCCGCCGAAGGCGCCCAGGAGCACCACGCCGACGACCGCGGCGACCAGGAGGAGGATCGAGGCCGACGTCGAGCCGTGCCCGTGCGCCCCCGGGACCCGGAAGCCGTGGGTCAGTAGGAAGGCGACCAGGGAGCACCAGAACAGGGCGTTGAGCACGACGGCCGAGCCGATGCCCTGGGTGCCGAGCGCGAATCCGGTGTCGGCGCCGGTCACCCCGGACTGGGTGAGGAGCCGGTAGCCGAGGGCGGTGCCCGGCGCCGTGCCGCCCGGGCTGACATGGCTCAGGGCCAGCGTGGAGAGGTTGATGCGGAACAGCCGCCGGCGCGACGGGCCGCCGTGGGGCAGGACCGAGTGGGTCAGCTGTGTGTAGGCGACGAGCGCCGCCACCTCGAGCAGGACGCCGAGGGCGAGGTAGGCGACGTTGATGTGGGCCAGGGCGCCGATCTGGCTGCGATGGTCGGCGAGGAGCGGCAGCGCCACGTAGAAGAAGAAGAGGAACACGAGCACGGTGCCGACGCTGAGCCGGACGTCACGGCGCACGAAGGGACCGCGGTGCCACCACCGGTCGCGCCGCGCGCCACCCCGCGGTGCCTCTTCCGTGTCGGCCTCCATCCGCCCCATGTTGGCACGGAGGACACCCCCGGACCTGCCATGCTGGGTGCGTGGCCGTGCCGAGCGAGGAGAGCGACGGGACTCCCCTGGACCCACCGACGATCGTCAGTGAGTCGTCGGTCGAGCGCAAGGACCGTGAGGTGGGGCCCGACGCGCCGCGCCGCGAGCGGCTGTTCGCCGCGGCGTCGGCCCGGGGCGTACCGCTGCGCACCATCCTCACCGTGGACCTCGTGGTCATCGCCACGTGGGTGATGTACCGGCTGCTCGGCCGCCTGCGGGAAGTCATCCTGTGGACGCTCATCGCCGCCTTCCTCGCGCTGGTGCTCAATCCGGCCGTCGTGGCGCTGCAGCGCCACCGCTTCCGGCGGGGCGCCGCCGTGGGGGTCGTCTTCGCCCTGGCGGTGGGCATCTTCGCCGGCCTGCTGGCCCTGTTCGGTTATCCGCTGGTCAACTCCCTCACCCACGTCGCCGAGCGTCTCCCCACCATGGTCGACCAGGTCCAGCGGGGCCATGGCTGGCTGGCGCACACCCTGCAGCGGTTCGGGCTGCTCAAGTGGGTCCAGACCAATGCACCCCGCCTCAAGCAGGCCGCCCACAACCTCGGCAAGCCCGCGCTCTCCGTGGGCACCAACCTGGGCAAGGCGGTCTTCTCGACGATCCTGGCGCTGACCACCATCGCCTTCCTGTCGCTGTTCATGCTGCTCGAGGCCCCCCTGCTGCGGCGCAGCCTGCTCGCCAACATGAACCCCCGCCTGCGGGGGACCGTGACGGACGTGGCGGGGACGGTGTCCCGCTCGGTGACGGCCTACGTGCTCGGCACCGCGGCGATGGGCCTCCTGTTCGGTCTCGTGGTCTTCGTCACCCTGGTGATCCTCGGGGTCCCCTTCGCCCTCCTGCTCGGCCTCTGGGTGGCCCTGGTCGCCATGATCCCGCTCGTCGGCGGCCTGATCGGCGGCGTGCCGACGGTGGCCCTGGCCCTCCTGCACTCACCGACGGCCGGCGTGGTCACCGTCATCGTGTTCATCGGGTTCCAGCTCGTCGAGAACCACTTCCTCTACCCGGTGGTGATGAGCCGCACGGTGCGGATGAACCCGTTGTGGGTGCTGCTGTCGGTCCTGATCGGCGCCAACCTCGGGGGAGTCTTCGGGTCGAGCCTCGGAGCGCTGACGGGGGCGCTGGTGGCCATCCCGGTGGGTGGCGCCATCCAGGTCGTGTTCCGTGAGGTGTGGGAGCGGTCCCGGGCCCAGCCGTCCGAGGGTGGTGCTCCCGGTGACGGCACGGTGGCGGCCGGCGGGACCGGGGATCCGGCCCCGGTGCCGAGCGCACCGCGGTAGTCCCAGGTCGCGAAGCCTCCCGGACTCCCGGATCACGACTAGTCCGGCCACCGGCGCTCCCGTAAGCTACGCGGATGGCCGTCCTGGTGGTCCTGCCGACCTACAACGAGTCCCAGAACATCGACCGCGTCCTGCGGCGCATCCGGGCCGCCCTGCCGGAGGCCACGGTGCTGGTGGTCGACGACGGCAGCCCGGACGGGACGGCCGACCAGGCCGAGATCCTGGGCAAGGAGCTGGGCAGCATCGAGGTCATGCGCCGGGCGGGCAAGTCCGGCCTGGGCAGCGCCTACCGGGCCGGATTCCGCTGGGGTCTGGACCACGGCTTCGACGCCTGCATCGAGATGGACGCCGACCTCTCCCACGAACCGGAGGCCCTGCCGAGCCTGGTGGCGCCCCTGGAGGACGGGGCGGAGCTCGTCATCGGGTCGCGGTACATCCCCGGCGGGGTGATCCCGAACTGGGCCTGGCACCGGCGGCTGCTGTCCCGGGGCGGCAACCTCTACGCCTCCGCGCTGCTCGGCCTCGGGGTGTCGGACGCCACCGCCGGGTTCCGCTGCTACGCCGCCCCGCTCCTGGAGCGACTCGACCTCGATGCTGTCCGGGCCGAGGGGTACGGCTTCCAGATCGAGATGACGTACGAGTCCCGCAAGGCGGGGGCATCCATCCTCGAGGTGCCGATCCGCTTCGTCGACCGGGTCGACGGCGAGTCGAAGATGTCCACCTTCATCGTGGTCGAGGCGCTGGGCCTGGTGACGCTGTGGGGCATCGAGCGGCTGTTCGGCGGCCTGCGCCGCTCCCGGCAGGTCGAACACGTCTGATGCCCCCGCCGGCGTGCGGGTGAGCCCCTCCGGCACGGGCCCGGTGACCGTGGACCGGGGGTCCGGGCCCACCGTCCTCCTGCTGCACGGCCAGCCGGGGACCGGGGCCTCGTGGGACCCGCTGACCGATCGGCTGGTCGACCGGTTCCGGGTCCTCGCCCCGGACCGCCCCGGGTACGGGCGCACCACGGGGGAGGCGCGTGGGTTCGCCGGCAACGTCGACTACGCCGCCGACCTCCTGGGCGCCCACGGCGGCGGACCGGCGACGGTGGTGGCCCACAGCTGGGCCGGCGGTGTCGCCGTCCTCCTCGCCGTCCGTCGTCCCGAACTCGTCTCCGGACTGGTCCTGGTCGGGGCGGCGTGCACACCGGACAGCCTGGACGCCATCGACCGCCTGCTCGGGCTGCCCGCGGTCGGTGACGCACTGACCGTGGCGGGGCTGCTGGCCCTGGGCGAGGTCCTGCCCCGGGCGCGCCGCCTGACGCCCCGTCTGCCGGCGCGCCTGCGCGACCCCGTCCGGGCGACCCTGCCCGATCGGGGGGTGCTGGGTGGTGAGCGCGGGGCGCTCGGCCGCCACCGTCGGACGTTCGCGGCCGAGCAACGGGCCCTGCTGCAGGAGCTGCCGGAGGTCCACGCCGCCCTGGGCGGGATCCGGGTGCCGACCGCGGTGGTGGTCGGGCGGTGGGACGTCGTGGTCCGCCCCTCGGCCGGGCGGACGCTGGCGGTCGCCGTGCCGGGCGCCGAGCTCATCGAGCTCCCCCGGTCCGGGCACTTCGTGGCCCGCGACGCACCGGACGAATTGGCCCGGATCGTGGCCCGGGTGGCGGGGGAGACGGGGGAGACGGCCGTCAGTCGCTGACGGGTCCGTCCCCGGGTCCGGGTGTCGTGGTGTGGAACGGAACGCCCGGGGCCAGGGCCTCGAACACCGCGGCGAACTTGAGGCCGGTCTCCCGCAACTCGACCTCGGGCCGGGAACCGGACACGATCCCGACGCCGGCGGTCAGGGCCACGGAACCGGCGTCCACCGTCATGGCCCGGATGCCGACGACGAAGCGACCGTCGCCCGCCCCGTCGATCCAGCCGACCGGTCCGGCGTAGTGACCCCGGGCCCCGTCCTCGAGCCGGTCGATGAGCTCGAGGGCCGCCTGGCGGGGCACGCCGCCCACGGCCGGGGTCGGGTGGAGGAGGGACACGAGGTGCAGGGCGTCCGGGACCCCTCCCTCGGGCCGGGTGCGCAGCGTCCCCCCGATGGCGGTGCCGAGATGGGTGATGTTGTGGAGGTGGACCAGCTCGGGGTGCGCAGGGACGTCCAGGTCCTCGCTCCACGGTGCCAGGGCGTCACGGATGGCGTCGACCACCAGCCGGTGCTCCTCGGTGTCCTTGGCCGAGTCGAGCAGCGCGGTGGGCAGGGTGCTGTCGGCCGGGTGCACCCGATCGGTGGTGCCGGCCAGGGGCACACTCCGGAAGCGGTGCCCGCGACGCTCGACCAGGAGCTCCGGACTGGCCCCCACGAACCGCCCGTCGGGCGTCGGCAGCGCGAACAGGGTGCAGCTGGGCTCGAGTGCGGCCCACCGCTCCAGCACGGCGGGGACGTCCGGGGCGCGCCCGGTCGTGACGTCCACCCGTCGGGCGAGCACCACCTTGGTGACCTCGTGCCGGTCGATGGCGGCCACGGCCTGCGCCACCCGGTCCTCGAACTCGCCGTCGGTGGTGCGTGGCCGGATCCTCCACGAGATGGGCCCGTCGCCGGGCCGGGCCGTGCGGGCCCGCGCCACCAGGCGCTCGCGCAGGAGGCCCGGATCCTCGTCCGGCGCTCCGTCCGGGCCGGCGGCCACCGTGGCCCACTCCGAGCCGTCGGCCTCCCGGCAGTACAGGACGGCGGGCACGGTCAACCCCGTGGCGCGGTGGCGCTCGAAGGGCAGGGCGCCGAAGGCCAGCACGGGACGCAGGTCGCTGGACCCGTGGGGCAGCCGGTCGTCGCAGGGGATGCCGGCCAGGTCGGCCACCGCCCGGGCCGCGCCGACGGGGTCGGCGGACCCGCCCGGCAGCTCGAGGCGGACGGCGCGGCCGAGGCCGATCAGGACCCGCCCGCCGTCGGCCAGGACGATGCCGTCGTCACCGGCCAGGGACCAGGGGTCGATGGCCGGCCCCGGGGGCAGCGCCACCCGCCGGGCCGTCACGGTGGGGAGACGGCCGACGGACCCGGCCGCCCGTCGGGTGTCGGAGGTGGCGGGGGCCGGGACGGGGGTCACGGGCGACCGGTCCGCGTGGCGGTCACGAGCTGGCTCAGCCCACCCGACAGGGCCCGTCGGTTGACCGCCGAGAACCCCGCCTCGCCCAGGAGCGTCCGGAGTTCGCCGGTGCCGGGCAGGTAGGCGGTCGAGCGGGGCAGGTAGCGGTAGGCGTCACGGTCCGACAGCAGTCCCCCGATCAGCGGCACCACCCGTCGGAACCAGAACCGGTC
Organism: Acidimicrobiaceae bacterium; assembly: GCA_003157945.1. The sequence continues at coordinate 13,439 of PMFY01000239.1, forward strand.
GCCCCATCGGAGCAGGCCGGCATCGGGCTCGGACACCTCGAGCAGGCTGATGCGCCCCCCGGGCCGGACGATGCGGGCGAACTCGGCGAACACGCCGGCGAGGTCGGAGAAGTTGCGCAGCGCGTAGCCGCACGTCACCCCGTCGATCGAGGCGGTGGTCACGGGCAGCTCGGCCCCATCGGCCTGGGCGAGCGGGAGCCCGGTGCGGTTGGCCGCCAACATGCCCCACGACAGGTCCATACCGACGGCGCGGTAGCCGCCGTCGCGGAGCAGCTTGAGGAAGTCGCCGGTACCGCAGGCCAGGTCGAGCACGAGGGACCCCGCCGGCAACCCGAGGGCCCGCAGCGACTGCTTCCGCCAACGCACGTCGAGGCCGAACGTCATCGTGCGGTTCACGAGGTCGTACCGGGGGGCGATGGTGTCGAACATCG
>PMFY01000139.1 GCA_003157945.1 Acidimicrobiaceae bacterium
CGTCGCCGCCGAACAGGGCGGGGGCCAGGTAGACGACGTAGCGGTCGACCAGCGCGCGGGCGTGGAAGTCGTGGGCCACCGTGGCCCCGCCCTCCACGAGCACCTGCACCATCCCCCGGGAGCCGAGGTCGTCGAGCACCGTCTCCAGGGGCCCGTCGAGCTCGAGCGCGGGTAGCACGGCGGCACCTTCCGGCGCCCGCCCCAGCACCACCCGGGCGGGCTGTTCGCCGGGACCACGCGCCAGCGGGTCACCCTCGGGCAGACGCACGGTCAACGACGGGTCGTCGGCCCGCACGGTCCCGGCCCCCACGATCACCGCGTCGGACACCGCCCGGAGGCGGTGGGCGTCGGCACGGGCCTCCTCGGAGGTGATCCACCGGCTCGTCCCGTCCGGCGCGGCGATCCGGCCGTCCAGGGTGGCCGCCAGCTTGAGGACGACCCAGGGCCGGCCGGTCCGCCGGTGGGTGACGTACGGTGCCAATTGCGCGGCCACCACGTCGGCGGCCACACCCACCTCGACCTGGACGCCGGCGGCGCGCAACGCGGCGATCCCCCGGCCGTCGACCAGCGGATCGGGGTCGGCCATGCCGACCACCACCCGGGCGACGCCGGCGGCCAGTACGGCGTCGGTGCAGGGCGGGGTCCGTCCGTGGTGGGCACACGGCTCCAGGGTGACGTAGAGGGTCCCGCCCCTCGCCCGTGCGCCGGCGGCGGTCAGCACCGCCACCTCGGCGTGCGGGCCTCCCGGGGGCGCGGTCGCCCCGGTGAACCAGGCGGACGGACTTCCCGCTGCGGCCGGGGGCACGAGCACGGCGCCCACCCACGGATTGGGCGACGTCAAGCCCTGCACCCACCCGGCGGCCTCGACCGCCCGGAGCATCCATCCGGCGTCGGCGTCGGCGGGCGCGTCGCCGCTCAGGACGGCGCCCCGGCACGCTCGTCGGACGCGGCCCGCAGGATGGCGCCCACCGCCTCCAACGGATCGTCGCGGTTGAACACGGCCGAGCCGGCCACGAACACGTTGGCACCGGCCCGGGCGGCGTCGACCACGGTCCGCTCGTCGACGCCGCCGTCGACCTCGATGTCGAGCGCCAGGCCCGCCTCGTCCGCGGCCCGGCGCACCTGCGCCACCTTGGGCAGCACGTCGGCGATGAAGGACTGCCCGCCGAACCCCGGGAACACCGTCATGCACAGCACCAGGTCCACCAGGGGCAGGTAGGGCTCGAGCGCGTCGAACGGCGTGTCGGGGTTGGCGGCCAGGCCCACCCGGAGGCCGAGGTCGCGCATCTGGGCGCACAGGGCGGCCGTCTCCCCCACCTCGACGTGCACCGTGCAGCCGTCCGCTCCCGCGTCACGGAAGGGCTCGAGGTAGCGGGCGGGGTCGGTGATCATGAGGTGGGTGTCGAAGAACAGGTCGCTGTGGGCGCGCAACGACGCCACGACCGGGGGTCCGATCGTCAGGTTGGGCACGAAGTGGCCGTCCATGACGTCCACGTGCAGCCAGTCGGTGCCGGGCGTGATCCGCCCGACCGCATCGGCCAGGCTGCCGAAGTCGGCCGACAGGATGGAGGGCGCCACCCGCAGTTCGGGTCGGCGCGTTTCGGGGGTGGTCGGCATCGTCACCGAGCCTACCGGTGCCCCTCCGGACGTCCGGGCCAGAGCCCCGGTGCGGGCCACCGGCCGTCGATCCGGACCGCGGCGGTGCCCGACGTGGTCGGGACGGAGCCGGTGGAATCCTCCCGGCCGACGGACGCCTCCGCCGGTCCGCCGACAGGACCCGTCACGAGGCGATCCCGTCCAATTCGGCCACCGCCGCCCCGTCGAGGGCGAGTCCGGCTCCGGACAGGTTTTCGCGGAGGTGGGCGACCGACGACGTCCCGGGGATCAACAGGATGTTGGGCGAACGCTGCAGCAGCCAGGCCAGCGCCACGGCCAGGGGTCGGGCCCCGAGCCGTACCGCAACGGTGTCGAGGGCGTCCGCCTGCAGCGGGGTGAAGCCGCCGAGCGGAAAGTAGGGCACGTAGGCGATGCCCTGTGCCGCCAGCGAGTCGACGAGTGCGTCGTCCTCCCGGTGGGCGACGTTGTAGAAGTTCTGGACGCAGACCACCGGCGCCATCGACTGGGCCTCGGCCACCTGTTCGCCGGACACCGTGCTCACCCCGAGGTGCCGGATCAGCCCCTCCTGCTGCAGTTCGACGAGTGCTCCGAACGGTTCGGCGAGCGAGCCCGGCTCGGGACGGTCGAAGCCCCCGACCCGGAGGTTGACGACGTCGAGCGCCTCGAGGCCGAGGTGGTCGAGATTGTCGTGGACCGCCTGCCGCAGCTCGAGGGGGGAACGGGCGTGCGGCCACCCGCCCGCGGCGTCGCGGCGGGCGCCCACCTTGGTGACGAGGCGCAGTTCCGCCGGGTAGGGGTGCAGCGCCTCGCGGATGATCTCGTTGGTCACGTGCGGGCCGTAGAAGTCGCTGGTGTCGATGTGGGTGATCCCCGCGTCGACCACCTCACGCAGCACGGCGACGGCTTCGTCGCGGTCGGCGGGCGGTCCGAAGACGCCGGGCCCGGCGAGTTGCATGGCGCCGTAGCCCAGCCGGGTGACCGTCAGCCCGTCGGCCAGGGGGAACGAGCCCCCGGGGAGTTCCGTCATGTCGACCTTCCGCTTCCTGACCGCGGCCGCACCGTTGCGTTCCGCCCGGTACACGTTACGGGTCCGGTCGTCGGCCTCCATCGGCGGCGGTGCGGACGGACCGCGCCCGGCACCCCGGCCACCGGGTCGACCGGGTGCCGTCAGGACCCGAGTCGGTCCTCCGGTGCGGGGTGCACGCCCCGGAGCCAGTCGCCGGCGGGCATCGGCCGCTTGCCCTCGGGCTGGACCTCGACGAGGTCGAGTCGGGTCCCCTCCCCCGCTCCGACCGTGAGGCCACGCAGGGACCCCGGACCGAGGGGGTGGCCGTCGTCCCCGGCGTGCCCGGTGGCCAGCACGCGCAGGCGCTTCCCCCGGAACGTCGTCCAGGCCCGGCCGAGCCGCACCACCCGCCGCAGGTGCAGGGCCGGCCGGTCCCAGTCGAGCTCGAGCTCGTGGGAGAGGATCTTGTCGGCATAGGTCGGGTTGCCGTCCTGGTCGCGCGGCACCGGCAGGCCGGCCCGTCCGTCGGCCAGGTGCTCCTCCAGCAGGCGGCAGCCGATGTCGACCAGGCGGGCCCGCAGGGCGTCGACGGATTCGTCGGGATCGATGGCGGTCGCCACCTCGGCGTAGACCGGCCCCGTGTCCAGGCCCGCCTCCACCGCCATGAGGCAGACCCCGGTCTCGGCGTCACCCTCGAGGACCGCCCGCTCGACGGGTGCCGCCCCCCGCCAGCGCGGCAGCAGCGAGAAGTGGAGGTTCACCATGGGGAGCTGGTCGAGCACGGCCACCGGCACGATCCGGCCGTAGGCCACGACCACGCCCAACTCGGCCCCCACCGCGGTGCACCGCGCCAGGTCGTCGGTGACGGGCAGGCCGAGCTCGAGGGCGGCGGCCTTCACCGGGCTCGGTACCAGGGTGCCGCCCCGCCCCCGGCGCTTGTCGGCCCGGGACACCACCAGGGCGACGTCGTGCCCGGCGGCCACCAGCGTGCGCAGCGGCGGGACCGCCGCGTCGGGGGTGCCGAGGAAGACCAGTCGCGCCATGGCCGGGACGCTAGTGGGCGATGCCGGTGCCGGCGCCACCGTGTGACGGGCGGTCAGACCTCGCGGTCGCTGCCGGCCGACACCAGCTTGGCCTCCATGGCCGAGGTGTCGAGGCCCATGGCCCGGTCGCGCAGGATCCGGAGCGCCTGCTTGCGCATCTCGTCGTCGAGGCGCTCCACCATCAGCACCCCGTCGAGGTGGTCGACCTCGTGCTGGAACATCCGACCCATGAAGTCGTCCGCCTCGATCGACAGCTCGTTCCCGTCCAGGTCGTAGCCCTTCAGCAGCACCGTCTCGGGACGGTAGATGGCGATGCGCAGGCCGGGGATCGAGAGGCAGCCCTCGTCGTGGTAGAGCTCGCCGCTCGACTCCACGATCTCCGGATTGATGATGGCCTGGGGCCCGGCGTCGTCGTCGAGGTCGTAGACGAACAACCGCCGCTGCACGCCGACCTGCGGTGCCGCCAGGCCCGCCCCGACCGCCTCGTACATCGTCTCCACCATGTCGTCGACCAGCTTCACCAGGGCACCGTCGACGTCGTCGACCGGCTTCGCCACCTGGCGGAGCACGGGATCGCCATAGGTGCGCACCGTGTACGTGGACATGTCCCCAGTGTACGGCAGGCGGTTCGGGTGCCGACCACCGGCCGGCACTCCGATCCGACCGCCCCCGGGCCCGTCAGGCGTCGGCGGGGTCGACCTCGACGCGCAGGCGCCCGGCCGGTCGTTCGACGGAGGCGAGGCCGTCGGCCAGCGCGGCGTGGTCCCCGGCGCGCACCAGGAACCGGTCGTCACCCGTCGCCGACACCTCGAGGTCCGCGACGCGGGACAGCCCGTCGGCGAACGCGGGCGCCCCCAGGCCCCGAAGGAGGGCCAGGGCCCCGAAGGGCGGCAGGCCGAGCAGCGCCCGGACCGGGCGCTCGGCCGTGGTCAGCACGCCGGGGTCGGCGTGGACGGCGGCCACCAGGGCCTCGTGGCCGGGGATGCGGGTCTGGACCAGCACCCGGCCCCCGCCGCTGCGGGCGCCGGCCACCCGGGAGGCGCGGGCCAGCACGGCCAGCGCCTCCTCCCCCGCGCCGAACCGGGGCGCCAGCAGGTGCTGGTCGATGTCGAGGAAGGCGACCAGACCCGCGTGGTCCACGCGATGGAGCGCCGCCTCGGTGCCCACGACGAGGCGGGCGCCCGCGTCGTCCACGGCGGACGTGGCCGTCACCTCGGTGGCCGGCGTACCGAGGAGGGCGGCCAGCTCCTCGGTCGCCCGGGACACGCCGATGCGCAGCGTCTTCAGCCGGGTCGAGTCGCAGACGGCGCAGACCCCGGGTCGGCGCTCGCCGCAGCGCGCGCAGGCGAGTTCCGCTCCCGACCCGTCCTGGGCGACGGCGGCGCCACACCGTGCGCACCGGGCCAGCTCGCCGCAGGTGCGGCACGCCAGGAGCCGGATGCGGCCGGTCCGGTGCAGCACGCAGACCACCCGACCGTCGGGACGGTCGAGCTCGGCGTGCGCCGCGGTCACCAGTCGCTCCGAGAAGAGCCCGGTGCGGGGGTCGTCCCCGGTGCGGTCCACCACCTCCACGACCGCCCACCCCCGGCGCTCCACGGCACGATCGGTCGTGACGACGGTCCGGCCCTCGGTCAGGGCGAGCGGCGGGCAGGGCGAGACCAGCACCACCGGGGCTCCGTCGCGGCGGCCGCGCTCGACCACGACGTCGACCGAGGACCACGTCGGGGCGCGCTCCTCCCGGTGGGCCTCGTCGTGGGCGTCGAGCACCACCGCGGCGGTCAGCCGCTCGATCGGCGCCCAAGCGGCGGCCCGG
>PMFY01000341.1:0-655 GCA_003157945.1 Acidimicrobiaceae bacterium
GCGGCCTGGTCGGCCAGGGCGAGGGCGCCGAGCTGATCGCCGAGCAGTGGGGCCTCAGCCGCGAGGACCTCGACGCCTTCTCGGCCGAGTCGCACCACCGCGCCGCCCGGGCCACGGCCGAAGGTCGCTTCGAGCGCGAGATCATCCCGGTCGCCGTCAAGGACGACGAGCGCCAGGACACCGACGAGCGCATGACCACCGACGAGGGCATCCGGCCCGACTCCTCGGTCGAGACGCTCGCCAAGCTGAAGCCGGCCTTCCGGCCGGAGAACGGCAGGGTCACCGCCGGCAACTCGTCGCAGATCACCGACGGCGCCTCCGGCGTCCTGATCATGAGCGAGGCGAGGGCGTCGTCCCTCGGGCTCACCCCCCGGGCCCGGTTCCACTCGTTCGCGGTGGCCGGCAGCGACCCCATCACCATGCTGACCGGGCCGATCCCGGCCACCAAGATGGCGCTCGAGCGCGGCGGGCTGACCCTGGACGACATCGACGTCGTCGAGATCAACGAGGCGTTCGCCTCCGTGCCGCTGGCCTGGGCCAAGGAGTTCGACGCCGACATGTCCAAGGTGAACGTGAACGGCGGGGCGATCGCCCTCGGCCACCCACTGGGGGCGTCGGGGGCCAAGCTCATGGCCACGCTGCTCAACGAGCTCGA
>PMFY01000341.1:699-2768 GCA_003157945.1 Acidimicrobiaceae bacterium
GCCCTGCGGGGCCGGCCTCCGGCGCGCCCCGGGACGTCACGCCCCGCCCTGCTTCCGGCTAGTGGTACCGGGTGGCGAGGATCAGGCCGACGAAAATGCAGCCGATGGCCGCCACCAGCCACAGGTTGTTGACCCCGCCGGGCAGGAGTCCGGCGTAGTTGAGGATCACCACGAGCACGCCGAGGGCGAACATGGCGACGATCAGGAAGCCGAACCACCTCGGGCTGACCTTGGTGCTCCGGTCGATCGGCGGGGTGTAGCGGTTGGACTGGATGGAGCCCGAGGCCGACCCTCCGCCCTTGGTGGACGGGGTCACCCGTCCGCTCTTCTTCTGTGCCCGGCCGGGACCCCGCTCGCTCGTCGTAGCCATAGCCGAAGGATAGCCAGTGCCGGCGGGCCGGGGCGCCCGGCGTCCCCGCCCCCGACCGCCCGGTACGATCGGCCCCCATGGCGACGCGCGTGCTGGTCATCGACAATTACGACTCGTTCGTCTACAACCNNTCCAGGAGCTGGGCGAGCTCGGGGCCGAGCCCGTCGTCCACCGCAACGACGCCATCGACGTCGACGGCATCCGGGCCGCCGCCCCGGACGCCGTACTCATCTCCCCCGGTCCGGGCCGTCCCGAGGACGCCGGGATCTCGCTGGCGGTCATCGAGGAGTTGGCCGGCGAGCTGCCGATCCTCGGGGTCTGCCTCGGCCACCAGGCCATCGGGCAGGCGTTCGGGGGGGAGATCGTGCGGGCTCCCACGCTCATGCACGGCAAGACCTCGGCCATCCACCACGACGGCGCCGGGGTGTTCACCGGACTCCCGGACCCCTTCACCGCCACCCGCTACCACTCCCTGGTAGTCGAGCCCTCCAGCGTGCCCGATGAACTCGAGGTCACGGCGCGGACCTCCGACGGGGTGATCATGGGTCTGCGCCACCGGACGCTGGCCGTCGAGGGCGTCCAGTTCCACCCCGAGTCGCTGCTCACCCCAGAGGGGCCGTCGCTCCTCGCCAACTTCCTGGCCGCTGCCGGCGTCTCCGCCTGAGGGCTGACGCGACGCCGGCCGGACGGGGTCAGCCCTGGCCGCCCTTGGGCGCCGTGGTCGAGGTGGTGGAGGTCGTGGTCGTGGTCGACGTCGACGNNCTCGCTCCGGTGCCGGGGTTGGACGACACGACCTGGCCCGGCTGGTACTGGGTGGACGAGACCGACGTGACGTTGCCCACGACGAGTCCGGCGTTGGCCAGTGTCTGTCCGGCCACCGCCTGGGACAGGCCCACCAGGGACGGGACGATGGCGTTGGCCGGTCCGGACGAGACCGTGAGGGTCACCGCCGAGCCCTGATCCACCTTGGTGCCCGAGGTCGGGTTGGTGCTCAGCACCGTGCCCTTCTGGGCCGAACTGGTCTTGTTGACGATGGTGACGGTCAGTCCGGCGCTCTGCAGGATGGCCGTGGCACTGGCCTGGGTCGTATTGGTCAGGCCCGGCGGCACGGTGACCTGGACCGGCGGCGCCACGATGGCGACCTTCAGGGTCACCGTGTCCCCCTTCTTGACCAGGCTGTCCGGGACCGGGTTCGTGGAGATGACGGTGCCCGGCGCGTCGCTCGAGACCTGTTGGACCTGGGTGACGTTGAGTCCGTCCGACCGGAGTGTGGCCGTCGCCACCGCGGCCGGCTGGCCGACGACCGACGGGAGGTTGAACGACGCGTCACCACCGAGGTAGCCGAGGTTGCGGGCGAACAGGTAGCCGGCGACGAGCAGGATCACCACCAGGATGCCGAGGATGATGGCGTAGTTGCGGGTCCGGTTGGTGCCCGACTCGTCCGGGGCGTCGCCCTCGGCGCCGGCCACCGCGGCGTTGCCGGCGTCGCCCACCGGGGCGACCGACCGGGTGGCGTCCATGCCGGCGGACGCGGCCACCACGGTGGTGGCGCCGGCCACACCGATGAGGCCGGTGGCCTCGTCCATGGCCTGCACGCTGCGTCCCTCGTTGAAGCGCAGCAGGTCGGCCCGCAGCTCCTCGGCGGTGGCGTAGCGGTAGGCCGGGTCCTTGGCCATCGCCTTGAGGATGATGGCCTCGA
>PMFY01000427.1:0-187 GCA_003157945.1 Acidimicrobiaceae bacterium
TGGAGCTCTGCTGCGGTGCCCTCATCGGCATGGGGGAATCCGACGGGCAGCGCATCGAGCTGCTCACCCAGCTCCAGGAGCTCGATCCCACCGAGGTGCCCCTCAACTTCCTCAACCCACGGCCCGGGACCCCGCTCGGCGCCGAGCAGCCCGTGGCCGCCTGGGAGGCCATCCGCTGGATCGCCCT
>PMFY01000427.1:202-5312 GCA_003157945.1 Acidimicrobiaceae bacterium
CGGATGCCGGTGGGCGCCCTGACCGGCGTCCTCTGACCGGTCGACGGTGGAACCGGTCCCCGTGGTGACCGCGCCGCACTGCACGGGTTGCGGTCTGACGTCGTGCACCGGCTGCGGTCGCCCGCTCGACCCGCCCCGGTTCTGCGGCGCCTGCGGCCGACGTCTGACCGTCACCGTGACGCCGGCCGGCTACCGCGCCCGCTGCCGCGACCACGGCGAACTGACGGCGCCCTGAGACCCGGGGGGCCTTCGGCCCCCCGGCCGACGCCCGGAGCGCCGGCCGGTGCCCGGTCGACCGTCAGTCGCCCGTGTAGGTGAACTGGTCGGCCGGGATGCTGAGGCCGCTCGTCCCGGATTCGTTCGTCACGGTCACGTCGACCGTCCCGGTGCCGGCGGGCGCCACCGCGGTGATCTCCTTGGAGTTGACGACCGTGAAGCTGGTCGCCGGGGTGGTCCCGAAGTCGACCGCCGACGAGTGCCGGAACAGCCGGCCGCTGATGGTGACCGCCGTTCCACCGGCCGCGGGTCCGCTGTCGGGGGCCACCGAGGTCACCGTCGGCACCTTGAGGGAGTAGCCGTAGACGTCGGCCGGATCGACCGGCGAGGTGCCCGAGGGTGCGGTCACGGTGACGTCGACGGTCCCAGCGGACTCGGGTGGCGACACGGCGAGGATCTCCTGGTCGGATTCGACGGTGAAGCTCGTGGCGGCGACCGAACCGAACGTCACCGTGGTGGCCGAGGTGAAGCCGGCGCCCACGATGGTGACCCTGTTGCCACCCAGGGTGGTGCCCGCCCGGGGGCCCACCCTCTGGATCGACGGGGTGATCACGTAGGTGAACTCGTCGGCGGCCAGGACGGCGCTCGTGCCGGACGGCGTGGTCACCGTGACGTCGANNGTGACCGAGGTGGCCGGCGTGGACCCGAAGGAGACGGCGCTGACGCCGCCGAAATTCTTGCCGTGGATGTCCACCATCGTTCCGCCGGTGACCGGCCCGTGTTCGGGGGAGATCGACTTGACCGCGGGGGCCTTGGACTTCGTGGCCGAGGCCACGCCGGCGGTGCCGACGGTGCCGACACCGACCACGGTCAGCCCGGCGACGATGACGAGTGCTGCTCGCTTCATTTCTTGACGTCCTTGCTCCGCAGGAGTGCGGTCCTCGACGAATCCGGCCTGTNNCCCCGCCGCGACACCCCTCCGGTCACTACGGCCCACGCCCCTTCCCACCTGGTGGAATCCGCCCGCCACCTGGTGGAATCCGCCCGGTCGTCCGTCGGTCCCGGGGGTGGCCGGCGTACGAGGTCGCCGGGGGGAGCGCGGCGCGGGGATAGGTTGGACCGATGGGGAACCTGCTGGCCGCGGTGTTGCCCCTGGCCGTGGGTGCGGCGGTCAGTCCCACGCTGCTGGCGCTCCAGCTCATCGTCCTGTCCAGCCCCACGAGCCGCCTCGCCCGGGCCTGGGCCCTCGTCGCCGGATCCGCGCTGGTGCTCGCGNNTGCGCCACCGCCCTGGCCCGGGTGCGGCCGAGCCACGGACACAAATCGGTCACCGACGCGGTCGTCCTGATCGCCTCCGGCGTGCTGCTCGCAGGCCTGGCGATCCGATCCCGGGTCCGCAGACCGACGGTCGGCGAGCGCCACACGTCGAAGATCTCGGAGCGCCTGACCACGGCGCCGCCCAGCTGGTTCGTCGGGGTGGGTGCCGTCGGGATGGTCGTGAACTTCTCGACACTCCTCCTCGTGCTCGCGGCCGTCCACGAGATCACCCACTCGACCGCCGACACCACCGCCAGAGCGGCGGCCTTCGTCGTCCTGTACCTGATCGTCCTCCTGCCGGTGCTGGTGCCGGTGGTGGCCGCCCAGGTGCTCGGTGACCGGGCCGACCACGCCCTCGATGTGACGCACCGGTGGGTGGGGCGCAACGCACGGACCATCGGCACGGTCATCGAGGCCGTGTTCGCCGTCTATCTCGTGGTGAAGGGCGTGCGCGCCGTCCCCTAGTCTGGGGACCCGCAACCGACGAGGAGGCCCCGATGGACTGGAAGCTCGAGCTCGTGGTCGTACCCGTGGCCGATCAGGACCGCGCCAAGACCTTCTACGTGGACGCCATGGGCTTCGACCTCATCGTCGACCACCGCGCCGGGGAGCACTTCCGGGTGATCCAGGCGTCGCCGCCGGGATCCGCCTGCGCCGTGGCCCTGATGGCCAACCCGGACGCAGCCGGCACACTCCAGGGTCTCCACCTCGTCGTACCCGACATCGAGCAGGCCCGGGCCGACGTGGTCGGACGAGGCGTCGATGCCGGTCCGCTCGTCCACTACGTCGAGGGGCGTCCCGAAGACGGCCCCGACCCCGAGCGTCGCGACTACAACACCTTCTTCGAGTTCCACGACCCCGACGGCAACGGGTGGCTGGTCCAGGAGGTGTCCAGCCGGGCCTGACCGGGCCTGACCCGGCCTGACCGGGCGGGGGTCGCGCAGGGGGTGCCGGGCCAGGCGCACGGGCACCGATGCCGCCAATAGTGTGGCCCCCATGGACCGCCCCAACATCCTGCTGATCATGACGGACGAGGAGCGGTACCCGCCTCCGTACGAGTCGGCGGACGTCCGGGCGTTCCGTACCTCACAGCTCACCGCCCGCGAGTCGATCCGGGCCCAGGGGCGCGAGTTCCACCGCCATTACGCCGGATCCACCGCCTGCACACCGAGCCGGGCCACGCTCTTCACAGGCCAGTACCCGTCACTGCACGGCGTGTCGTCCACCGACGGAACGGCCAAACACCCCACCGACCCGGGCATGCACTGGCTCGACCCGGACGCGGTTCCGACCCTGGGCGACTGGTTCCGGGCCGGCGGCTACCGGACCCACTACCGGGGCAAGTGGCACGTGTCGCACGCCAACCTCGACATCCCCGGCACCCACGAGGGCCTGATGAGCTCGGACGACGAAGGGCGACCGCTGGCCGCCGGTGTCGAGGCGTACCGCAAGGCCGACCGACTGGACCCCTTCGGGTTCTCGGGGTGGATCGGCCGTGAGCCCCACGGTGCCGCGAAGTCCGACTGCGGCGCCGTCCGTGACGGCGTGTTCGCCGAGCAGGTGGTCGAGCTGTTCGACGACCTGGTCACCGCACGGGCGGAGGGTCCGTGGCTGACCGTGGCCTCCTTCGTGAACCCCCATGACATCGCCTTCTCCGGCTTCGGCTGGGAGCAATTGCTCCAGTTCGGACCGCCCGGCGACACCGTGCCGCAGGTTCCCGAGGCGCCGTCGCAGTCCGACTCGTTCGCCGGCCGCCCGCCCTGCCAGTCCGCCTTCCCCGCGGTGTGGGACCGGATGGTGTACCCGACCGTCACCGATCTCGGCTACCGACGCCTCTACTACCACCTCCACGCGTTGGTCGACGCGGCCATCGGACGCATCCTGGCCGCCCTCGAGCGCAGTGGCATGGCCGATGACACCATCGTGGTGTTCACGTCGGACCACGGCGACCTGCTCGGGGCCCACGGGGGCCTCGTGCAGAAGTGGTTCAACGCCTTCGACGAGGCCGTGCGGGTACCGTTCGTGGTGCGCGGGCCCGGGATCCCGTCCGGTGGTCCCGGGGTGTCGATCCCGACCAGCCATGTGGACCTGGTACCGACCCTCCTCGGACTGGCCGGCATCGACCCCGAGCAGGCCGCCGACGGCGTCGGCCGGCACCACGACGAAACCCACCGGCTGCCCGGCCGGGACCTGAGCGGCGTCGTCCGGGGGACCGTCGACGAGTCGTCGGTGGTGGCGCCCGTCTACTTCATGACCGAGGACAACGTGACCGCCGGCGCCGACCAGGTCAACGTCCTGACCGGCGAGCCGTTCGACGCCATCACCGGGGCCACCTCCATCGAGTCGGTGGTGGCGCCACTGCCCACCGGGCTGCGGGGGGCCTCCGAACTGTGGAAGGTGAACCACTACTACGAGCGCCTCGACGAGTGGAACGCCGACCACGGCATCGCGCCCAACCCGTTCCTCGGTCCGGCCGCCGAATCCCTCTACGAACTCCACAATCTCACCTCGGACCCCGAGGAGCGGACCAACCTGGCCGATGGTCATCCGGAGATGCTGTCGCTGATGCAGTCGGTGCTCGACGTGCAGCGCGAGGCGAAGCGCCTGCTGCCCTCGCTGCGGAACCCGGCCTGAATCACCCGCGTCAGTCCGGTCCCTGCCGCCTCCGGGGTGGCGGGGCCGGCGGAGGAGCCGGTCGGGGTGGCCGTGGCGGCGGACCCCCCTGTCCGCCCGGTTCCGGTGGTCCGCCGGTGGGCGCGCCCGCAGCCGTCGACCTGGCGGCCGCGAGATCGGCAGCCGCCGAACGGAGCGGACCCGACGCACCCGTTGCCCCGTCGGCCAGGTCGTCCTTGGCGCATCGCACCAGCTCGACGAGCGCCCGCAGTACCTCACTCGGCACCTCTTCGACGAACGGTGCCGGTCCCCTGGACCCGAGGACGCCGGTCGCGCCCGTCCCCACGATCCCACCCGAGGACACGGGGCCGAAGCCGAGACCCCGGGCCGAGACCCGGTTGGCGTACTCGTCCCCGGCATCCACCAGCTGGTCGAGGCGTCCCAACGCATCGACGAGGGCGGCGCGGGTCGGGGGTGTAGCCGCGTCCAGGTAGTCGTCGGCCGCCGCCGCCACCGCCACGAGGGCGTCGGCCAGGTCCCGGTCGACCGCCACGGGGATCGCCCCGTCCGGGTGTGTGTGACGGCCCTCGCGGTGGCCGAAGAGGTGCATACCCGCAACAATTGCACGTGGAGGCCGGCCGAGGTCGCCGGAGCCTGGTCCCCGGGGCTACGGCACCCAGCCGGTACTCAGCCGGCAGGGACCTTCCAGCCCCGGCCCTCGGCGATCTCCTTGCACGTGGGGCAGATCGGGTACCGCTTCGGGTTGCGGCCGGGCACCCAGATCTTCCCGCACAGTGCCTTCACCGCCGTGCCGTTGACCATCCCCTCCACCACCGACGGACCCGCGGAGATGAAGTCCCCCTTCTCGGGCTTGAAGCCCTCGAGCACGATGTGGGACATCCGCTCGTGGTCGCCGTCGAGCTCGGGATCCACCTGCACGGGTGAGATGGTGATGCCGGTGTCGG
>PMFY01000212.1 GCA_003157945.1 Acidimicrobiaceae bacterium
GGCGGCGCTGGTGGCGGTGCGGACCGAGGTCCGGGAGCTGTGCGCCGGGTTCCCCCCGTACCCGGACCTGGCCGGGGCGTGACCCCGGCCGAGACGTTCCGACGGCCGGGGTGACCCGGTGACCACGATCGTCCCGCTCAACTGGTACGCCGTCCTCCTGGTCGTCGCCGCCGTCTCCACCTGGGCACTGACCTTCCCGGCCCGGCGGATCGCCGTCCAGGTCGGGTACGTGGCCCAGCCCGACGACCGCAAGGTGCACCAGCTGGTGACCCCGCAGGCGGGGGGTGTGGCCATGTTCCTCGGGATGCTGGTGACGTGGGCGGTCGCCGCCTCCGTCCCCGCCCTCGACCAGCTCTTCCGCGGCTCCTCGGAGCCGCTCGGACTGCTCCTCGGTGCGGCCGCCATCTTCGTGGTCGGGATCATCGACGACTTCCGGGACATGTCGGCGCCGGCCAAGGTGGCGGGCCAGGTCCTGGCGGCCACGATCCTCTACTTCACCGGCGTCACGTGGTTCCAGTTCAAGGTCCCGCTGGCCGGCCTGGTGCAGCTGTCGCCGGAGTGGACGCCCCTCCTGACCGCGCTCTGGGTCATCGCCATCACCAACGCCGTGAACCTCATCGACGGCCTCGACGGACTGGCCACCGGGGTGGTCGCCATCGCCTCGGGTGCCCTCGCCGTCTACGGACTCCACCTGCAGCACCTCGGGAACCTCCCGGTCGACAACATCGGCCCGCTCATCGCCGTGGTCACCTGCGGCATCTGCCTGGGGTTCCTGCCCCACAACTTCCACCCGGCCAAGATCTTCATGGGCGACGGCGGNNCCCCTCTTCATCCCGTTCTTCATCCTCGGGGTCCCCATCGTGGACATGGCGTTCGCCTTCGTCCGGAGGACGGCCAACCGCACCGGGTTCTCGACACCCGACAAGAACCACCTCCACCACCGACTGCTGCGGCTGGGCCACGGCCACCGTCGCAGCGTGCTGATCCTGTGGGCNNGTCAACGCGTTCATCCCCTTCGGGGTGCTGGCCCTCGGCGTCATCCTGTTCACCCTCTTCCACCCGTCGCTGCGTCGCAACGCCGAGGGCGACGACGCGGACGAGGGCGAGGGGGCCGGTCCCCCGGCCGTCGAACCGGGCGGTGCACCCGTCGCCGCCGGGGCCCCGGGCGGCTCGTCCCCTCCCGCCTGATCCNNGAGCGGTCCGTCGCCCGCTCCCTCCGTTTCCCGTCCGTGAACAGCATGTTTCGGGCGTTTTGCCGGGTCCGCGGGAATAGTGCGATGATGCGCCACGTGAATTGCAGGCTTCCCACCCCTCCCGAGGGGCTCGCCACGGCCGGTCGCGCCGTCCGTCTGCACCCCTTCGCCGCCACCGCCCGGACGACCTGCTCGTCCGCTGCGTGACCTCGGAACTCGCTCGTGACGCCTCCCTTCCCCACATCGACTGACGCGGTCCGGACCCGAGATGGACGAACCCGCCCCCGCCTCCGGTGCGGACGACCCGGAGCCGGAGCACCACTGGGATCCGGAGGACCGTCGCCTGTCACCGGGGGCCGTGGCCTTCCTGGGCCTCGGCCTGGCGATCGGGCTCTGCCTGGCCGTGACCGTGGGTGCCGGGCTGGCGCTCGACGCCGTGCTGCACTCGTCTCCGGCCTTCCTGCTGGTCGGGCTGACGGTGGGGATCGTCGTGGCCGTGGCCATGGCGGTCACGACCATCCGGAAGTACCTGTGACCGGCGGAACGGGGGCCTGACGGTGTTCGCCCACTTCTCCCTGCCCAACGTGGGCGAGGTGGCGCGCCGCACGACGGGCGCCGCCCTCGTCGTCGGGGTCGCCGGACTGGTGGCGGCGGTCTCCTTCGGCTACCTGCTCGTCGGCATCGGCGGCTGCATCGGCCTGGCCCTGGGCCTGCTCAACTTCCGGCTGATCGGCGTGTCCGTCGACAAGGTCACGGCCATGGACGTCGACAACCCCAAGCGACCCCTGGCCGTCAACACCCTGGGCCGGATGGGCGTGATCACGGTGATCGCCCTCGGCCTCTGCTTCGTGTCCAAGCCGCTCGGGTTCGGCGTACTCGGTGGGCTCGCTGTCTTCCAGATCCTCCTGATCGCCAACGTCGCCCGCTCGATGGCCAAGTCCGGCCCGATGACCTCGGTCGACGACATCATCAACGCCAACGTGGTCGACGACAACGAGCCCGTGGTGTCGCCCGCCGCCGTCGAGGCCGCCGACGACACCCGGGGAGGGATCTGATCGAATGGGAGCGAACTTCTTGACGCCGATGCTGGGGATCGACATCTCGGTGGGCGACCACGTCCAGCGCAAGCTCGGCCCGCTCACCATCAACGTCGACATCGTCTGGGCGACCTGCATCGCCGGGGCCATCGTGATCACCCTGGGCCTCATCCTGCGGGCCAAGGCGACCTCGGGCGTGCCGGGCAAGTTCCAGCTGGCCTGGGAGATGGCCGTCGGTGCCGTCCAGGACCAGGTCAACGACTCCATCGGGCCCCGCGGCGCCGCGGTGGTACCGCTCGCCCTCACCCTGTTCGTCTTCATCTTCACCTGCAACCTCTTCGAGGTCGTGGGTATCGGCTCGAAACTCGACGTCCTGCCCGCACCGACCAGCGACATCAACCTCCCACTGGCCATGGCCCTCTATGTCATCGTCATGGTGCACCGTGCGGCCATCAAGAACCGGGGGGCCAGGGGCTACCTCGCCCACTACTTCTCCCAGCCGTTCCCGAAGAAGCTGTTCTTCGTCAACGGCTTCATGAACATCATCGAGGAGCTGGTGAAGCCGGTCACGCTGACGCTCCGTCTCTTCGGCAACCTGTTCGCCGGTGGACTGATGCTGTCCCTCCTGGCCGCCCTCGTGGCCTGGAAATTCGGCAGCTTCGGCGTCATCGGCGGCGTCCTGTCGGCGCTGTTCACCGTCGTCTGGAAGCTCTTCGACATGCTGATCGGCGGCATCCAGGCCTTCATCTTCGCC
>PMFY01000411.1 GCA_003157945.1 Acidimicrobiaceae bacterium
CGCCGCCCGAGTTGACCGGGGCCACCGTGTCCTACCTCCCGGTGGCGACCCGCCGTCCCGGGGTCGACCTCCCCCCGCCCGATGAGGCCCGCCGCTCGGACGTCGACGAATGGGGGCGGTCGGAGCACATGCGGACGCTCGTGCGCCGGCTCTACGACCCGATCTACAAGTACTGGTTCCGGGTCGAGTGGGAAGGCCTCGAGAAGATCCCCTCCGTCGGCGGTGCCCTCCTCATCGCCAACCACGCCGGCGCGATCCCTTCGGACGCCCCGGCCATCATGCACGGCATCGAGACCGAGCTCGGGCGCCCGGTCTACGGGCTCGCCGACTACTTCTTCCGGACCGTCCCGGTCGTCGGGACCCTGTGGTCGCGTACCGGCGGCGTGCCCGCCCACCCCGACAACGCGTTCCGGCTCCTCCACGACCAGCAACAGCTGGCCATGGTGTTCCCGGAGGGCACGAAGGCCACGTCGAAGACGTACGCCGACCGCTACCGGCTCCGCCGGTTCGGGCGGGGCGGCTTCGTGGAGATCGCCATGCGCGCCGGGGTCCCGGTGGTCCCGATCGCCGTGGTCGGGGCNNCTCCTGCTCGGGCCGCTCGGCTACGTCACCTACTTCCCGTCCAAGTTCAAGCTGCGGGTCCTCGACCCGGTCACCTTCGACGTGGAGCCGGGACTGGAGCGCTACTCGCGCAGCCGCGTCATGGACGAGGCCGAGCGGATCCGGGCGACGATGCAGGACGCCCTCCACGACATGCTGCGGGAGCGACGCAGCGTGTGGCTCGGCTGATCCGATGGGCCGACGTGTGCTCATCACCGGGCTCGACACCTTCTGGGGTGGTCGCATGGCCCAGGCCCTGGAGGCCAAGCCCGACGTCGAGATGATCCTCGGTCTGGGGACCAAGGAGCCGAAGGTGCCGCTCGAGCGCACCGAATTCGTGCGCTCGGACCAGAAGTACTCGATCCTGAGCCGCATCGTCCGGGCGACCCAGGTCGACACCATCGTCCACACCTTCCTCGAGACGAACTCGACCGCCGTCAGCAGCCGGGTCCTCCACGAGATCAACGTGATCGGCACCCTCAACCTGCTGGCCGCGGCCGGCGCGGCGGGCGCCTCGGTGCGGAAGGTCGTCGTGAAGTCGTCGACGCACATCTACGGCACCGCCGAGCAGGACCCGACCTGGTTCCGCGAGGAGGACGCCCGCACCGGCCCCGTCCGGACACGGCTCGAACGCTCCCTGCTCGAGGTCGAGTCGCTCGTCCGGGACTTCGCCGAGGACAACCCCCAACTGGCCGTGACCGTGCTGCGCTTCGCCAACGTCCTCGGCACGGACATCATCACGCCCATCAGCCACAACCTCCGGCGGCGCCGCCTGCCGTGCATCGCCGGATTCGACCCCCTGGTCCAGTTCGTCGAGGAGGACGACGTGGTGCGGGCGCTCGAGTTCGTCACCGCCAACCGCCTTCCGGGCTTCTTCAACGTGGCCGGCGAGGGCAAGTTGCCGTGGAGCGAGGTGGCCTCCATCGGCGGCGCCCACCTCGTGCCGCTCCCACCCGTGCGGCCCCGACTGTTCGCCGCACCGCTCGAGCGTGTCGGCCTCATCCAGTTCCCGGCCGAACTCGATGGCCTCGTCCGGTTCGGACGCGGGGTGGACACGTCCAGGCTCCGCAACGCCGGCTTCGAGTACCGCTACTCGAGCGCCGGCACCGTCCGGAGCTTCGCCCGGGCCAACAACCTGCGACGGGCCACGGGAGGCTCGGGCGAGGAGTACCGCTACGAGCAGGACGTCGAGCAGTTCTTCCGCCACTCTCCCGCCGTGGTCCGCGGCGTCGACACCTGAACGGACCACCGGAACCTCCTTCCCGGCTCGCCACGCCCACCCGTGGCGCCACGCCCACCCGGGGCGCCACGCCCACCGGACAGATGCCGGGCGTCGACGACCGACGACCGACGACGAGGTCACCGCCCGGCGGCGGCCGGAGCGCTCAGCGCAACCTGCGAGGCACCAATGGCGTCAGCGCGCCATCCCGACGATGTCGGTGTAGCCCTGGCCCCCGAGGCTCCCGTCGAACGGGGCCGAGCCGAAGGCGAACACCCCACCGTCGCTGGCCGTGAACCAGTAGCCCTTGTTGTCGGGTGCGGTCGTCATGCCGACCACCGGCTCGGTCAGCTGGAGATTGCCCGTGGATCCGTAGAACCCGGCGTCCCCGTAGGCGAACACCCCGCCGTCGGACGCCACCAACCAGTACCCCTTGCCGTCGTGGGTGGCCGCCATGCCCACGACGGGCTGGTTGAGGGTGAGGTTCCCGGTGGAGCCGTAGAAGCGCGCGTCACCGTAGGAGAACACCCCACCGTCCCCGGCCGTCATCCAGTACCCCGCGCCGCTGGGTGTCGTCGCCATGGCCACGACGGGGGCGCGGAGGTTCAACTGGGTGAGGTCGCCCAGGTAGTTGAGGTAGGAGTCATTGCCGAAGCCACCCAGTCCGCCGTAGCTGTCGAAGAGGTAGTACCCCTGTCCCGGGGTGGTCGGGGTGATGTTGACGGCGGCGGTGCCGACGAACTCCGGCGAACCCAGGCCGCCGAAGTCGCAGACGAAGTCGAATTGGAAGGCGAGGACCGTCGGCACCCCGGCGGTGTAGGCGACCTGGTCCACCTTGACCGCTCCGGGTGTACCCGAGGCCCCACCAACACCGGGCTGGCACATGGACCCCAGATAGTTGACCCAGAACGTCGACCCGGTGTCGGTCGAGTACACCGTGCCGGCCTGCAGCGGCGCGTTACCCGGTGTCACGATCCCGATCTCCAGCAGCGGGTTCCCGGTGTTGCCCGGAAGGTCGCCCTCCAGGGCCGCGGTGACCGGAACACCGTCAAACGAGGTAGTGCCCAACGCCCTGAGGTTCGTGATCGCGGGCGTGACGATCTCGAGGGGATTCCCGTTCTGATCCGTGGTGTAGGTGGTGCCGACGAACTTCGTCAACGGCGCGATGCCGTGGGCGCCGGCCGACCGCACCCCGCTCGACCGCACCCGGCTCGACGTTGCGGTGAACGTCCGCCGGAGCCCGTGGTCCCGACCCGCCGCGCCGGCCGGCGCCGAAAGTCCGACCATCCCGACCATTCCCACGCCCAGCATCACCGAGACGGCCAGGAGCCGTCCCGCCCTCACCCCACGCACTCCGACCATCTGACGCCCTCCAGTCGATCGACCGAGTCGGTCCCACGACTCCTCCGTCCCGACCGACGGCACGGGCTGAGTCACCAGGGATCATGGATCGTCCACGGCGGGCCGGCAAGGATCCGTCCGCACCTATGGTTGCGGTACCACCTGTTTCACGCATTCCAGCAGCTCCACGGACACCAGCGGCTCCACAGGTACCACCGGCTCCACAGGCTCCACCGGGTCAGCCGAATCGGGTCAGGTCGCCATCGTCACCCGGGCCCGCACCACCCCCGGGGGCCCCGTCAGTCGGTCCAGGCGCCCCGGAGCTCGGCACCCCGGGCCGACCACTCCTCGGAGGTCATGGCGTAGCGGACGTGGTCCTCCCACTGCCCGTTGATCTCGAGGAACCCGAGGGCGATCCCCTCGTTGCGGAGGGCGAGCTTCTCGGCCACCCGCCGGCTGGCGTTGTTGCGGGGGATGATGGCCACCTCGATGCGGTGCAGGCGCAGGGTCTCGAACGCGAACCGCAGGACCACCACCACCGCCTCGGGCACGATCCCCAGTCCGGCCAGGTCCTTGTCGACCCAGTAGCCGATGGAGCCGTTCTGGAACGGGCCTCGCAGGATCGACGACAGGGTCACCTCGCCGACGAAGCGCCCCTCGTAGAAGATGCCGAAGCCGAAGCCCGACCCGAGCTGCCGCTCGCGCTCACGCATGGCACACCGGGCGACGAAGCTCCCGTGGTCCTCCGCCGGCAGCGGCGACCCCTTCGACCGGGGCTCCCACGGCACCAGCCAGTCGCGACAGCGGTTGCGCACCTCGAGCCAGGCCGGATAGTCCGCCTCCACCAGCGTGGCCAGCCGGATGCGCCGGCCCGGGAGTTCGAGTGAGCGGACCTGTTGGGCCCGCAGGCTCGGCGTCATGGGGCCGACCCGGGAACGGGTGGGATCAAGGAGCCGACGGAGCGGGAGCGGAGGTCATCCACATCCGGAATGGTACGGCATCGACGCTCCTGCAGGCACCCCCTGCTCCCCGGACGCACGACGTCAGCCGGCTCGGGCCAGTCGTGACCGGGCGGCCCGCCGGGCCTCGGCGTAGATCCGGCGGTGCTCGGCCACCACGCGCTCCCAACGGAAGGCCAGCGACCGCTGCTCCGCCCGGGCGGCGAGCTCGTCCCGGAGCGGCGCATCCTCGAGTACCCGGGCGACCGAACGGGCGATCCCGTCCACGTCGTTGGCCTCCATGACCAGCACCGCCTCACGCGCATCGTCGAACAGCGGCTGGTCGGTGACGGCGATGGCCCGACCGAGGGGCAGCACGAACCGGAGTGCCGCGCTCGAGGACTCCCCCGTGTCGCGGTAGGGCAGCACGATCACGTCGGCGCCGCGGAGCAGGACCCGGGCCGCGTCGTCCGACAGGTAGTCGGTCAGCAGCAGGACGTTCTGCTCCATGCCGCGGGCGGACACCTCCGCCCGGATCGTGGCCTCGTACGCCGCGGACTCGGTGTTGGGATAGCGGGCACACAGGGCGAGGAGCAGCACGTCGGGATGGTCCGCCCGCAGCCGGTCGACGGCCTCCACCAGCTCCAGCGTGCCCTTGTGGGGCAGCAGGAAGCCGAACGTCCCCACGACCGGTCGCTCCCCCAGCCCGAGCGCGGCCCGGACCTCCTGCGGGGTCAGGTCCGGCGGCGGGGCGCTGCCGATCGGGACCAGCGTGACGTTGTCCTCGATGCCCATGTCGGCGAGGTACCGCGCATCGGACTCCTGGTGGACGATGAGCCGGTCGGCCCGGACGAGGGTGGGCCGGATCTGGCGGAGCGTCAGCAGGTCGCCGCGGTCGTCGTAGTCGAGGGTCCGGTGCAGGGTGAGCACCACGCCTCGCCGGTCGAGCTCCCGCTCGACCACCTCCGCCAGGTGCCCGAACTCGAAGAAGCCGAAGTTGAACTGCACGTGGAGCACGTCGGCCTCGCTGACCAGCAGCGCGTCCTCGAGGTCGCCCAGCTCCGGCGTCCACCGGTCCTTCCAGGTCCGCACCACGCCGCGCTCGGCCGACGGGTCGATCACCTCGACATCGACGTCGGCGAAGATGTCGTAGGCGACCTCGCCCTGCGTGTGCTCGACGAGGTACCGGCTGTTCTCCGCGATGCCGCAGCGCGAGTTCCACGAGGTCACCATGGCCACCCGGCGACAGCCGAGCTCGTCCTCCACCTCGGCGATGAGGTCGCGCCACCGGCGGGCCGCCGCCGCCCACGTGTACGTCGAGGCGATCAGCCGTCGGGCCCGGGCGACCCGCTCCCGCACCTCGGGAGCGTCCGGGGCCGCCGCCATGCGGAGCAGCTCCCCGGCCAGGGCGCCGACGTCGGGCTCCGCCCACCGGGACCCCCCCTCGCTGAGGTGGCTGTCGGCGGCGACGAGGGTGTACGGAACGGTCACGGCCGTGTCCTCGGACACGAAGTCGGCCAGGCCCGACCAGGCCACGCTGATGACCGGCACGCCGGCCAGCATGGCCTCGGCCACCGGCAGGCCGAATCCCTCCCCTCGGGCCGGGTGCACGTAGCAGTCGGCCAGTCCGTAGAGGGCGGCCAGCTCGATGTCGTCGAGGTCCCGGTCGATCCAGCGCACCTCGGGCGGGTCGGCGTGGGCGGCCCGCAGCTCCTCCAGGAGTCC
This sequence comes from Acidimicrobiaceae bacterium, assembly GCA_003157945.1. Next base: position 5,824 of record PMFY01000411.1, read on the forward strand.
GCCGACCGCATTGTGGGGATTGGGGAAGGTCTTGAGGACCAGTACGACGTCGTCGGCCCCGGAGCAGGCGGCGAAGTACGCCCGGAGCAGGACGTCGGTCCCCTTGCGCGGCAGCGCCGAGCTGATGTGGAGGAAGGTGAACCCGGTCAGGCCGTCGAGCTCGGGGGCGTCGATGGTGGCCTCGGGATCGGGCGCGTCGACACCGTTGCCGACCACCCGGATCGGGACGGTCACCCCCGAGTCCCGCAGCGCACCGGCGACGAAGGTCGAGGTCACCCCGATGCCGTCGAGATGGGCGTTGAAGTCCTCGACGATCCACCGCGGCACCCGGCTCTCCTCCCACGGGAAGTACTCGAGCGTGATGGCGCCGGGCGAGTCGATCGTCCGCGGCGGCCACATCTGTCGGATCACCACGTCCGGATAGAGGACGGTGCCGGCCCGTTCGTAGGCGGGGACGACCTCGGGGTGCCGGACCAGGTCGGCGTCGTCCGGGAGGTAGTCCCCGGGGCCCTCGGTCGGATAGAGGGACACGTTGACGTCGGGGGCGCGGTCGAGCGCCAGGGCGAGCTTCCGGTTCGTGACGGCCAGGCTGTAGCTGGTCTCGAACGGCCCCTGGACCTGCACCTCGAGCGGAGGCTGGGCACCCTCGGCCCGGGCCATGATGCGCCGCAGCGCCCGGGGCACGTCGAAGGCGCCGACCTTCACCATCCGCATGGCCTGACGCTCGACGAGCCGGGACCGGAGCCCCGGGTCCGACAGTACGGCGTGCGCGGTGGCGGCCACCGTGGTCGGGTCCTGGGTGCGCAGCAGGACGCCCGCACCGCCGAGCGTCTCGGGAACGGCCGACGATCCGTAGGCCACCACCGGCAGCCCGGCCGCCATGGCCTCGAGGAGCGGCACGCCGAACCCCTCGTGATCGCTCAGGGACACGTAGACCCCGGCCTCGGCGAAGGCGGTCCGCAGTTCCCGGTCCGACACCTTCCCGCGGAACAGCACCCGGTCCGCCACCTGCAGGCGCTCGGCCGTCTCGAACAGTTCCCGGCGGTAGGGCTCGTCCGACGTGCCGCCGACCAGGATCAGTCGTGCACGGTCGTCGAAGGTCCGGCTGTAGGCGGCAAACGCCTCGATGAGCAGGTGCTGGCACTTGTTGGGCACGATGCGGCCGACGAAGAGCCAGTCGTTGGACGGGCGTCCCCCGAGCAGACCGGCGGCCTCGAACTCGCTGAAGTCGACACGCACGGGGAGCACGTCGACCCGGCGGAACCCGGCGGCAAGCATCTCGGCCCGGTTGAAGTTGGAGTCGGCCACGCCGAA
>PMFY01000186.1 GCA_003157945.1 Acidimicrobiaceae bacterium
GGGTGATGCGGTCCTCGCCGACCCGCTCGCGGAGTTCGGGGTCGTCGATGCCGAGTCCCTCCTCGGGGGCCAGGCACAGCACGCCGATCTTGCCCTCGTGGAGGTTCCGGTGGACCTGGTAGGCGGCCTCCCCCACGTGCTCGAGCGTGTGGACGGCCGACAGCGGCGGCAGGATCTTGCCCTCGCAGACCAGCTGGTTGGCGTCCCACGCCTCCCGGTAGTTGGCGAAGTGCGAGCCCTTGATGGTCTTCAGCTTCATCCACAGGTGGCGGTTGTCGTACTCGATCATGTAGCCGGAGGTCGCCGCACAGGTCACGATGGTCCCACCGCGCTTGGCGGCGAACACGGAGGCGCCCATCGTCTGGCGCCCCGGGTGCTCGAACACGATGTCGACGTCATCGCCGACCAGGGCGCGGATGTCCTTGCCCAGCCGGCGCCACTCCGACTCGTCCTGGTGGAACTCGTCCTTCCAGAACCTGTAGTTGGCGGCCTTCCGGTCGATGACGGCCTCGACCCCGAGCTCGTGGAGGAGGTCGACCTTGGACTGCGAGGACACGACGCCCACCGGGGTGGCCCCGCCGTTCATGCAGTACTGGACGGCGTAGGCGCCCAGGCCGCCCGACGCGCCCCACACCAGGACCCGGTCGCCCTGGGTCACGGGGGCGCCGTTGTGCGACACCAGCATGCGGTAGGAGGTGGAGTTGCACAGGGCGTTGACCGCCGCTTCCTCCCACGTGAGGTGGGCCGGCTTCGGCATGAGCTGGTTGGCCTTCACCACCGCCAGGTCGGCGAGGCCGCCGAAGTTGGTCTCGAAGCCCCAGATCCTCTGGTTGTCGGCCAGCATCGAGTCGTCGTGCGCGGTCGGGCTCTGGTCGTCCACGTAGTTGCAGTGGACGGTGACCTTGTCGCCCGGCTTCCACATCCGCACCGCCGAGCCCACCTGCAGCACGACGGCCGAGGCGTCGGATCCCACGACGTGGTGGTCGAGCGCGTGGCGGGCGCCCCAGACGCCCTCACGACCCAGCCGGTCGAGGAAGCCGAACGTCGGCAGGGGCTCGAAGATCGACGTCCACACCGTGTTGAAGTTGATGGCGCTGGCCATCACCGCGATGTACGCCTCGTCGGGGGCCAGTTCGGGGGTGGCGACGTCACCGACGTGGAGCGACTTGCGCGGGTCCTTGTCCTCGGACTCCATGCCTTCGAACATGGCGATCTCGTCACGCTTGACGAAGGCGGCACGGTACGACTCGGGGACCGGGAGGGCGGCGATCTCCTCGCCGGGGGCGCCGGCCAGGATGGCGGAGAGGATTTCCTGCATGGGGGAGGAGGATAGCCCGCTCGACGCGGGTGCTCCCGGGGCCGTCGGGCGGCCCGTGTGGCACAAACCGGCCGAGGCCGTATCATGGCGTCCTGTCGTCGTGGCGTGGCCCGTGGGGGGACGCCGCCTGAACCGGCCACCAGGCCGTGGAGGTNNNGCCCCGGACCAGGTCGACTACGTCTTCATGGGCCAGGTCATCCAGGCCGGCGCCGGCCAGATCACGGCCCGCCAGGCCGCGGCCAACGCGGGGATCCCGATGAGCGTCGCCGCCTCGACCGTCAACAAGGTCTGCCTCTCGGGCCTCAACACCATCTACCTGGCCGACCTCATGATCAACGCCGGCGAGGCCGACATCGTGGTGGCCGGCGGCATGGAGTCGATGACCCAGGCCCCCTACCTGCTGCCGGGGGCCCGGGCGGGCTACCGCATCGGCGACGGCAAGCTCGTCGACTCGATGATGTACGACGGATTGTTCTGCGCGTTCGACCAGGTGGCCATGGGCCTCGGCACCGAGCGCTACAACGGCGCCGACGGGGTGTCCCGTGAGCGGCAGGACGCCTTCAGCGCCCTGTCCCACGAGCGGGCCGCCGCCGCCATCAAGGACGGCAAGTTCGCCGAGGAGATCGTCCCGGTGGAGGTGCCCCAGCGCAAGGGGGACCCACTGGTCGTCGACACCGACGAGGGCGTCCGGGCCGAGACCACGGCCGAGTCGCTGGCCAAGCTGCGTCCCGCCTTCGACAAGGAGGGCACCATCACGGCCGGCAACGCCAGCCAGATCTCCGACGGGGGCGCGGCCGTCATCGTCATGTCCCGGGCCAAGGCCGAGGAGCTGGGGGTCCAGCCCATCGGCGAGCTGGTCAGCTACGGCCAGGTGGCCGGGCCCGACCCGTCGCTCCTCCTCCAGCCGGCCAACGCCATCCAGCAGGCCCTGGGCAAGGCGGGCCTCCGCGTGGACGACATCGACCTGTTCGAGATCAACGAGGCCTTCGCCGCCGTCGGCTGTGCCTCCGCCGAGAACCTCGGCGTCAGCGGCGACATCGTGAACGTGAACGGGGGCGCCATCGCTCTCGGGCACCCGGTCGGCATGTCCGGCACCCGCGTGGCGCTCACCGCCCTCCTCGAGCTGAAGCGCCGGGGCGGCGGCACCGCAGCCGTCAGCCTGTGCGGCGGCGGCGGCCAGGGCGACGCCGCCGTGCTGCGCACGCTGTGACGCTGCGCACCTCCTGACCGGGGCGCCCACCAGGTCGTGCCATCGGGCGCTCCGTGCGTCGACCCTCTGGTCGGCCGGGGCGCCCGGGTCACTGCGGTGTCGGTCGG
>PMFY01000269.1 GCA_003157945.1 Acidimicrobiaceae bacterium
TTCGGGGAGCCTCTTTGAATGCTATCGAGATGATGCGGATGCCTTCGGCCATCTTCTTGCCGGTGCGAAGATAGATCGGCACACCGGCCCAGCGCCAGTTGTCTATGCCGACCTTGAGCGCGATGAACGTCTCGGTGTCGGAATCTTTTGCCACTCCGGTCTCTTCGCGGTACCCGCCGTACTGGCCGCGAACCACATCCGAACATTTGACCGGCAACATCGACCGGAACACCTTGTTCTTCTCCTCGTTGATCGAGCGGGGCTCGAGCTCGGTCGGCGGCTCCATGGCCACGAAGGCCAGGACCTGGAGGAGGTGGGTGACCACCATGTCCCGGTAGGCACCGGTCTGCTCGTAGAAGGCGGCCCGGGACTCGACACCGAGGGTCTCGGGCACGTCGATCTGGATGTGGTCGATGTGCTGNNAGGAAGTGGTCGATCCGGAAGACCTGGTCGTCGTCGAAGACCTCGCGCACGAGCGAGTTCAGCTGGCGGGCGCTGTGGAGGTCGGTCCCGAAGGGCTTCTCCATGATCACCCGGGCCCGGTCGGTGAGCCCGGCCTCTCCGAGGGTCCGCACCACGGCGTCGGCGGCGTGCGGCGGGATGCTCAGGTAGTGGAGGCGCCGGGGCTCCGCATCGAAGGTGGCCTCGAGGGTCCGGACGGTCTCGGCCAGTCCGTGCACGCCGTGGTGCCCCGGCACGTAGCTGATGCGCCGCACGAACTCGTCCCAGTGCTCGTCGGCGACGTGGCCCCGGGCGAACTCGTCGCAGGCCGTCCGGGCGAGGCCGTGGTACTCGCTCTCGTCGAGCGGGTCGAGCGAGGTGGCCACGATGCGGCAGTCGGGCAGCATGCCCGCACGCGACAGGTGGAACAGGCCGGGCAGGAGCTTCCGCCTGGCCAGGTCGCCGGTGGCGCCGAACAGGACGATGACGTGCGGCGTGGCCGGTGCGTGACCCCCGGGGCCGGGCAGCAGCTCCTCGCCGAGCACTGCCAGGGGGTCGTCGTCGGACACCCCTCCGGGTTCCTGTCCATCGGAGGCCATGACTGCGTCCCTCGCCCTCCCGTACCGCCGGTGGAGTCGGCCCCGGGGGCGCCGGTCCGGCCCGCCCCGGACCGGTCCCCTCGGGTCGAGGCGGCACGGCGACGTGCACCTCGTGGGGACGACCGTACGGGGCGTTCGTTTCGGGAGGATTGCGCGCGTGCGTGCATCGTGTGAACGGACCCCGGGCCCTCCACCGGGCCCGTCAGTGGTGGGCGGCCGCCATTCCGGGCGCCGCGGCCACGGAGGCGCCGACCTGGTCGGCGAGCGACACCGCCAGCAGGAGGACGTCCCGCGGCACGCCCACCCCGGGCTCGGGGACGAGGAGGAAGTGGCCGACGACCATCCCGCCGGAACGCACGGGCAGGTCGACGCCGCGGTGGGGCAGGCCGAGGTCCTCGGTGTTCCACACCACGGTGCCCACCTGGACCCTGCCGTCGGAGCGCAGTCGGGCGGCCAGGCCACCGTCGCCCGTGGCGTAGGTGCACGAGCGGAGGCTCAGCAGCCGCCGCAGCTCGTCGGCCACCAGACGGGCCACGTCCTCGGGCTCGCCCCCGGCGGCGGCCAGCTCGGTGACGACCTGCAGGGACGCGAGGTGGTCGCGTCCCTCCCGGGCCGTCGTGCGATGGTGCCGGCCGCGCGCGGCCAGGTCCCCCACGAGGAGGCCCACCACCAGGAGGAGGATCTCGGTCGTGAGGTCGCTGCTGCGGGTGATCCGCAGCGACTGGTACGGCCGCGTCAGGAAGAAGTCGAACGAGAGCGCCGCCACGACGGCGCAGAGCGCGGCGGCCCACCGCCGTCCGGCCGTGGCCACGGCCACGATGACGACCACGAGCAGCAGGGCGTCGTCGGCGGCCGCCAACCGGTCACGCCAGGGCGTCAGCAGCAGGGCGACGGCGATCGGGGCGGACACCGCGGCCGCGGCGAGCAGCCGGATCGACCATGCATCAGTGGCCCGGCCGGCCGGTGCGTCGGCCGGCTCGGCGACGTCCACGTCGGTCGTCGCGTCGGGTCCCTGTCCGGTGTCCCGATGGTGATGGAGATGGATCAGCGATCCCATCCGTCCATGGTGACGGGGGTGGGGCTGCGGGGGAAGAGGCTGTTACGACTCTGTAACGTCCGCCGGCCCGATCGTCCTGCCGCTGTTACGCACCCGGGACGACCGCTCCTCCATCCAGCGCCGGGCCTCGTCCGCCGGCATCGGCCGGGCCCAGTGGTAGCCCTGGCCCAGCTGGCAGCCCATCCGCACGAGCGCGTCGAGCTGGGACCGGGTCTCCACGCCCTCGGCCAGGCAGGTGAGCCCCAGGGCCCGACCCAGGCTCACCACCGCCTCGACGATCGTGCGGTCGTCCGGGTCGTCCACGACCCCGTCGACGAAGGAGTGGTCGATCTTGAGGGTGTCGACGGGCAGCTGCTTCAGGTACGCGAGTGAGCTGTAGCCCGTGCCGAAGTCGTCGATCGACAACCGCACGCCCAGCGCCCGGATCTCGTCGAGTCGCACGATCGATTCCCGCACGTCGTTCATCACGACCGTCTCGGTCACCTCGAGGTGCAGCTGACCGGCGTCCAGCCCACTGGTCTCCAGGGCATGGCGGACCGTGTCGACCAGGGTCGGCTCCGCCAGCTGGCGGGCCGACAGGTTCACGCTGACCCACAGGGCGCCGTCGGCGGCACCGGCGGCGTTCCACGCCGCCACCGTCTCGGCCGACTCGACCAGCACGAGCTCGCCGAGGCGGACGATCAGACCCGTCGCCTCGGCCAACGGGATGAACTCGTCCGGCACCACGACGACGCCGTCCTCCCGGACCCACCGGACCAGCGCCTCGACGCCGATGGGGCGTTCGGTGGCCAGATCGATGATGGGCTGGTAGTACGCCACCAGCTCCTGGCGGGCGATAGCCAGGCGCAGCGCCTTCTCGCCGTCGAGGAACTCGGCGGCCCGGGCCCGCAGGGTCTCGTCGAACACCGCCGCCCGGTTCCGGCCCAGGTCCTTCGCCCGGAACATGGCTGCGTCGGCCTCCGACAGGACCGACTGCACCGAGCTCTCCGGCACGCTGACGGTGATCCCCAGGCTGGCGTGGGCCTCCACCTCGTGCCCACCGACGTCGAAGCGCTCGTCCATGATGGTACCGATCCGGCCGGCCAACCCCTCCATCTCGGCAATGGTGACGCCGGTGCAGAGGATCACGAATTCGTCGCCACCGAACCGGGCCACCGTGTCGTCGGGCCGCACGGCCGTGCACAGCCGTCGGCCCAGCTCGATCAGCAGCCGGTCCCCCGTGCCGTGGCCGAGGGCGTCATTGACGTGCTTGAAGGCATCGACGTCGAGGAACACCACGCCGACCTGGCCACCCGACCGGCGGGCGGACGCCAGCGCCTGCTCGAGCCGGTCGCTGAGGAGGGCGCGGTTGGGCAGGCCCGTGAGGTCGTCGTGCAGGGCACGGTGCTCGAGCTCCAGCTCGATCCGCTTGCGTGGCGTGATGTCGAGCGCCTGGACCATCAGGTACAGGGGCTCGTCGGACGCTCCCCGGACGAGTGTGACGTTGCACTGCAGCCACAGGACCGACCCGTCCGTCCGCCGGTAGCGGCGCTCGTCGCTGTAGGAGTCGCTGCCCTCGCGCACCGACGGCAGACCGGCGCCCTCGCCGGCCGGCAGGCCCATCGCCCCGAAGTCGGACATCTGGTGGCCGGCCAGCTCGCGGGCGGTGCGTCCCAGCAGGTCGCAGAGCGCCGGGTTCACAGCGGTGAGCCGGCCCACCAGGTCGGCCATGGCCATCCCGAACGTCGAGTGCCGGAACGCCCCGTCGAACCGCACCTCGGCCATCTCCCGCTCGGCCTCGGCCGCCCGCTGCTCGGTGATGTCGGACGCCACCGTGATGGCGCCCACCACCGCGCCGACGTCGTCGAACAACGGCGAGACGTTGAGGATCACCTTCGCCTCGGTGGCGTCCTTGCGGCGGCGCACCGTCTCGAGACGCTCGACCCCGGAGCCCGCCAGGACCCGGTGCATGATCGTGGCCAGCTCCGCCCGACGGTCCTCCGGCACCAGCACGGACACGTGCCGCCCCACGGCCTCCTCGGCCGTGTAGCCGTACATCCGGGTCGCGGCGTCGTTCCAGGTGATGATGGTGCCGTCGGTGGTCTTCGACAGGATGGCCTCGGACGACGAGTCGAGGATGGCCTGGAAGCGCCGGGACAGGGCGGCGGCGGCGCGCACCTCGGTGACGCAGGAGACCACCAGGACCGTCTCCCGAAGGTCCCCTTCCGCACCCCGCAGCCGGGTGAACCGGCGCTCGAGCACCTGCTCCGAGCCGTCCGGGAGGACGCTGCGCACCTCGTCGGACCAGACGTCGGACGCGTCCGCGCCGTCCGGGTCCGGCGGCCCGGTGTGCGGCACGAGGTCGAGCACGTCCGCCCCGAGCGCCCCGTCGGGCGGCACGTCGAGCAGGCGGCCCGCCGCCTCGTTCCAGGCCGTCACCCGTCCGTCCGGTCCGTACACCACGACACCCTGGTCGAGGAGGTCCAGCACCGTGCGTTCCGGGCGCAACGGGGCCGTCCCCGACGTGACCGGCAGCGGGCGGCGCCTGTCCGACACGTCCCGATGGGTGGCGACGACACCGGTGAGCGGAGACACCGAGGCCACGTTCACCAGGGTCACCTCGAGCCACCTGCGGCCGGGTCCGGGCGGGGCGACCTCGACGACGACGGTGCGCGCCACCGACGGGACCTGCTGGGCCAGTCGCCGGGTGGCCTCGAACCGCTCGACGTCGGCGGGCACCACGAGGTCGGCGGCCCGGAGTCCGGTCAGTCCGCCGAACCACGGTTCGCCGGACTGCAGTGCACTCTCCACGACGTACCCGTCCGGGTCGAGCAGCACGTACCCGGACTCCCAGGCCAGCACGTCCACCAGGAGGTGGGCCGCCACCAGGTCCTCGAGCGTCGTACGGCGCCGCCGGCGGAGCTCGGCGACCAGCGACGGCACCAGTCCCGTGGCGATGGCCGCACGAGGGACGGCATCGTCCGCGCCGCGGCCGATGAGTTCGGCGCGCTCCCCCGCACCCCCGTCATGGACGACGATGAACGGCAGCGGCGCCACGACGGCGCGCAGGTCGCGGGTGCGCTCGTGGGCCTGCTGGTCACCCTCCGGCAGGATCAGCACCACGGCGACGACCGGTGCGGACTCGAGGACGCGGCGCGCCTCGTCGCGGTGGCGGACGGTGCGGACCTCCGGGGTGGTGCGGGCCGGCCACAGGGGGTCGAGCGACCCGGGCGAGCGGTCGAGGACCCCGGCCACCAGGTCCAGCGGCACCGATCGCTGCGGGTCGACGACCAGCACGACCGGTCGGGAGTCGGACGGTACGGGCCGTCGCACCCCGGCCGGGACCGACGCGGTGGGTCCCATGACACACTCCCCCGGCCGTGGGGCGGGACGCCCCTCTGCCGGCACCCAAGTCTACGACCGGAGGTCTCGAATGGCTATGACCAGGCATTCCGCACTCCGGGAGCGCTCCCGGAGCGGCAGTGGGCAATGCTTGTACGCGTGCAATAACGTGCACGTGTGCAAGATCTCCGGACGACCAACAAACTCCGCCGCCGCCACCAGATCCTCCAGGCCGCGCACGACCTCATCGCCCGGGAGGGCATCGGGGCACTGTCCATGCGCACCCTCGCCGACGCGGCCCAGGTCAGCGTCCCCACCATCTACGCACTGGTGGGCGCCCGTGACGACGTGATCACCGCGCTCATGGCCGAGGGCGTCCTCCGCTTCGACAAGGGGCTGGCGGCGCTCGCCTCCCGCGGTCTCTTCCGGGTGACGGACCTCGTCGAACTGCTCACGGGGATCGTCGACCACGAACGCGAGCTGGTCCGGGGCCTGCTGGCCTCCGGCATGCTGGCCTCCGTCGGCTCCGGCCGCTTCGTCCTCCTCCGACGGATGCGCGAGGAACTGGAAACGGCGTTCGTCGAGGCCGTGGCCGACGGCGAGCTGACC
>PMFY01000156.1 GCA_003157945.1 Acidimicrobiaceae bacterium
GGCCGGCGATGTCATCGGGGCCGGCCGTCCCGAGGGGTCCGATGAGGGCGGCCGCCGCCTCACACTCGGCGACCCGGAGGGCGTAGGCCGAGGTGCGCAGGTCGCGCCGCCGGCCGGAGTCGACCACCGTGAACACCCAGGTCTGGAGTCCGAAGAGCGAGACGAGGGGTGCCTCGATCCACGAGATGAGGGCGCCGCCGTAGTTGCCCCCCCAGAAGATGAGTGACAGGTGCCCCTGGGACGCCCGGTAGGCCATGAGCATCCCCATGGTCTGATCACCATCGGGCTGGCTCCAGGTGGTCCGGTACACGAGTACCCGCAGAACCAGGCCGGCCACCAACAGCGCGACGAAGATCGGCGTCCCGCTCATGCGTCGGCGTGCGCGGCCCCGTGCGTGGGCGTGCGCGCCCGGGCGCGTCACCGCTTCGGCATACGGTTCGCCGCCCGCGGCGGGCGTCGGCTCTCGGACGGTCGCAGGCATCGGCACAGTATAGGTAGGGGCCTGTGGCGCCCAGCGTTCTCCGCCGGGTCCGTCGAGGTGCATTCCGGAGTGTCGGATCCAGGCTGGATCCCATCCCCGATCCGCCGCTCCCGCCTGCACGGAAACGGAAGGATCGACGGCGGCCGGGCGGCGATCCGCCTGGTCCGTGGTCGGACCGGGACCCGCCCGGTCACGTACCGACCGTCCTACCCGTCAGGCCCGCCGGTCGCATGCGGGCCCGCGTCGTTTGCCGTCCGGACCACCGGGTACTCCCCCGGGGTCGAGGACGACGGGGAGGGGCCGATGACCAGCGGCGACCACGGAAAGACGGACATCATCGAACTGCTGCTCGACGATCATCGCACGGTGGTGCGCCTGTTCGACCGGTTCGACCCGGACCTGGGGACCGAGGACCGGGAAGGGCTGTTCCGTCAGCTCACCACGGCACTCGTCCGGCACGAGGTGGCCGAGGAGGTCACGGTGTATCCGGTCCTCCGCAAGCTCGGCGACGCCGGAGAGGCGCAGGCCGATGCCCGGATCGGGGAGCGGTCCGAGGTCGAAGGACTGCTCCGCTCGATGGAGCGGCTGGACGTGATGAGCGACACGTTCACGGACCGCTTCGCCGAACTCCGGGCCGCCGTGCTGCGGCATGCTCACGCCGAGGAGAACGAGGTCTTCCCCTATCTGCGGGGAGCGACGTCGCCCGAGGACCGGGCCCGGATGGCGATCTACTACGAGCGGGCGCAGCAGACCGCACCGACCCATCCCCATCCGCACGCCCCCGACACCCCGCCGGGCAACCTGATCGTCGGCTCGATGACCGCGGTGACCGATCGGGTGCGCGACGCGCTGCGCAGCCCCGACGACGCACGCTGACGCACGGCTCCGGTCACCACTGGTCGGGCGCCGGGGACGGGCGGTGCCCGTCCCCGGCAGACCGTCAGGACNNTCCTCCTCGACCGCCAGGATCTCCTCCAGCATGCGGCGCGTCGTCGGGTCACCGGACCCGAGCCAGGCGATGATCTCGCTGTAGGAGGCGATCGCCACGCGTTCGGCGACCAGGTCCTCGCGCAGCATCGCGGCCAGGTCGTCGGATGCGTCGTATTCGGCATGGCTCCGGCGCGTGAGCGTGTCGGGATCGAAGTCGGGCTCGCCCCGCAGTTGGGTGATCCGGGCGGCGATCATGTCGGCGTGGCCCTCCTCCTCGGCGGCGTGCTGGAGGAACTCGGCCGCCGCGGCCTGGGCGTTGACCCCCTGGGCGGTGAAGTAGTGCCGCTTGTAGCGCAGGATGCACACCAGCTCGGTGGCCAGCGCCTGGTTCAGGACCTCGACCACCCGCACGCGGTCGGCTCCGTAGGCATCGGTCACCGAGCCGCGGTCCATGTGGGCCCGCGCCCGCTCGCGCAACGTCGCCACATCGGTCAGGAACTCACCCATCTGTCCACTCCTCATCGGTCCGGACGGCGGCACGGTGCCTTCCGCCCGCGTGGAGCATGCCCAGTCCGGCGCCGGCTACTCCCCCGGGATGCACCAGCTGCCGGACTCCGAAGCTCAGACGGACCGGGCGCGGTCCAGGAGTTCGTCGGCGGCCCACTCGAGGAACGGCGACTGGTGGTCACCGCCGACCTGCACGAGCGCGAGGTGGGTGAACCCGGCGTCGCTGAACCGGGCTACCGCTTCCAGTACGGCGTCCACGTCGGAGCCACAGGGGATCGACTCGGCCACGTCCTCGGGCCGGACCGCCCGGCAGGCGGCGGCGAATGCGCTCGTCCCCGGTAGTTCGGCATTGACCTTCCAGCCCGCCGAGAACCAGCGGAACTGCTCCCACGCCCGCGTGCGGGCGGTGTCCACATCGTCGTCGAAGCACACCGCCAACTGGCCGAAGCGGGGCTTGCCGGACCCGCCGGCCTCGTCGAAGAGGGGACCGAGCGCGGGGTCGGGATCCGTGGCGATCATGGCGTCGGCGAGCTCACCCGCCAACCGGGCGGACGCCGATCCGGAGCTGGCGAGGCCGATCGGCACCCCACCCTCCGGGAGGTCCCAGACCCGGGCGGAGTCCAGGTCGTAGAACTCGCCGCGGTAGCTGACGTAGCCCCCGGCCAGCAGCGCCCGGATGATCTCGACCGCCTCGCGCAGCATCCGGTGGCGCACGTCCACGCTCGGCCAGCCTCCACCCACCACGTGCTCGTTGAGGAGCTCCCCCGCCCCGAGCCCGAGCGTGAACCGACCCTCGGACAGCAGCTGCATCGTCGCGGCCTTCTGGGCCACCACCACCGGGTGGTACCGGCGGATCGGGCACGTCACGAACGTCATCAACGGCATGCGTTCGGTCACCTGCGCCGCGGCCCCCAACACCGACCAGATGTAGGGCGAATGACCCTGGGCGTCCAGCCAGGGGAAGGCGTGGTCCGAAGCCACGGCGAAGTCGAACCCCGCCTGTTCCGCCTGCCGGACGTCCCGTACGAGGGCCCTCGGCCCTGACTGCTCACCCATCAGGGTGTACCCGATCTCCATCGGCGGCCACTACCCGTCCGGCCCGCCGCGCAAACCGTCGCCGTCCCCGGGGGCACGTCGGCGGAGCCGGTGACCCGGCGTGCCACCCCGATGGCGCAGTTGCAGGATGCGGGCGATGCCCACGACGGCGACGAGTCCCGCGCCGGCGACGCACGCCACCAGGAGCAGCACCGCCGTCGGGGCCCGGCCGTGCCAGCCCAGGAACGAGACCTCGGCGCGCTGCGTGTTCTGCGCCACGAAGACCGCCAGGGCCAGGAGGAGGACGGTGGCCCCGACGGCCGCCGTCCAGACGGCGCTCGTGCGCGTGGGTGCCACCCCCTCCGGCGACACCTCGGCACCGGCACCGCCACGGGCCTCCGGCGTCCGGAGCGGTGCAGCCTCTCGGCCCGAGGGCCGCCCGGCGTCCGGGAGGGCCTCGTCCGGAGGCATCACCTCCGGTGCGGTCGGTGCGCCCGGTGCGGGCACCCGCTCCTCGGGAGTCATACCGAGCGGAGCCGTCCGGCCCACGGGGCGTCGTTGTCGGATTCATGTCCGGCCGGTGCCGGGTCCGGTCGCGGCGCCGAGCCCGTCACGAGGAGCCAGTGCACCGCTTCCAGGAACCGGGCGTTCACCGTCGACCGCCACCGCGCGCCCCGGACGATGCGCCACCCGAGCTCNNCGAGCTCCGGGTCCTGGCGACGCAGGGGGGCGACCACCCGTTCCAACCATGTTCTTCCGTGCTGCGGGTCCACACGGGCGTGCTCCTCGTAGAACGGGAGCGCGGCGGCCGGTGCCCCGATCCGACGGAGCCCCGCCACCACTGCCCGGCAGCGCGGCCCGGCCTGGAGTTCGATCAGGCCGAGCGCCCCGATCATCTCCGGTTGCAGCCACCGGTTCGTCGCGCAGGTGGTTCCGAGCAGCGTCCGCTCGAGGCACGCGGTCGGGAGTCTGCCCCGGGGCACGCCGTGCAGACCGAGGGCATCGGCCATCGTCCGGTGCAGCGTCGTGTGGACCCGGTCCTCGTCTCCCCGTCCCATCTCGTCCCAGTAGTTGCGGGCGAGCTCCACCTTGGCGCTGCCGTCCAGTCCGACCTGGCACTGGGCGACGAGATCGTCGAATCCGCCATCCGGTCCGCCTTCGAGTTCCAGGAAGGCGTGCGCACCGGCGGTGTCCGCCGTCTCGGCCAGCCACCGGTAGAGCGGGGGGACCCGGTCCACCGCCTGGATCGCCCGCAGGGCGTCGACGGGATCGTCGGGAAGATCCCAGTGCCGTCGGGCGTCGAACCCGTCCAACCGTTCGAGGAAGTCGGCTTCGAGCCGCCACTTGAGATCGGCGATCACCGGGTGGTGCTGCCGGTTCGGCCCTCCGACGAGCTCCGCCAACGGGCCCACGTGCAGGTCGTGGACCCGCAGGAGCGTCAGCACGGCATCCCGGTCATCGGTCGGCTCGCTCCCGCGCAGTCCGGCGAGTGCCGAGTGTGGTCGGGCGAGCTCCGCGTCGAGTCGATCGGCGAGCGTGCCGTCCGCCGGGTCCGCCACCACGCGGAGGTGGGTGCCGGATTCCGTCGGGTGCAGCCCGGTCACGGGTGGTTCCGTTGCCGGGTGCCGTCGTTCGAAGGACCTGTTGGGCATGCCGGTCAGGTACCCCGAGCGCACGCATCTAACCACGGCGCCGTGGACGGCCCGGCGGCACGCCCCCACCGACGAGCTCCCCCGGAGCACCTCCCGCGCCGTGCAGCCGCTATGGCGTGGTCAGTTCCCGGGTGGTGGCGCGCGCCCCCGGTGGCGCCAGCCTGGCGAACACGGCCAGGAGCGCGGCGACGACCGCACCCCCCAGCAGCACGCCGGTGATGCCCACCAGGTCACTGAGCGGTCCGGCCACGATCGCCCCGATGGGCACCGTGCCGCCGAACGCCATGATCCAGAGCGCCATGACCCGGCCCCGGACGGCGTCGTCGAGTCGCTGCTGCAGCACGGTCGACAGCGAGGTCACCGTCCCGAAGTAGCAGACACCGACGAGGAACGCCGCCGGGTAGGCGATCCCGGGCTGTCGGACCAGTCCGAACGCGGCCAGGGAGACGGCGTAGCCGGCGAGTCCGAGGCGGACCAACGTGGCCAGGTCCCGCTCGACGAGGAAGGTCCCGATGGAGAGCGCCCCGACCACGGCCCCCAGCCCGAACGCCGCGTACAGCAGTCCGTAGGCGACGGAGTCCTCGTCGAGGCCGAGGTTGGCATGGGCGAGGACCGGCATCAGCACGGCGACGGGGAGGCAGAAGAACGAGAACAGCACCATGGTGGTCAGGCACCGGGAGACGACCCGGTCACGTCGTGCGGCGCGGATCCCCCCGAGCAGCCGCTGCACACGGCTCTCGCCGATCTCCACGATCGCCCGCGGCAGGCGCACGCCCCACAGCGCGCCGATGATGAAGAGGTACGTGACCGCGTTGCCCACGAACACCCACGACGCCCCGACCTTGGCGTACAGCACCCCTCCGATCGCCGGGCCGATGACCCTGGAGAGGTTCATGTTCGCCGAGTTGAGGGAGATCGCCCCGGCCATGTCGCGCCGGTCGACAAGGGTCGGGATCAGCGCCGAGTAGGCGGGGGCGTAGACCGCCTGGCCGACGCCGATGGCCAGGATGCAGCCGAGCAGGAGGGCGATGTTCGGGGAGGACCGGGTGACCAGCGCGGCGATCGCCAGCGAGAAGGCGAGCTGTTCGACGCTGACGACCACCAGCACCGTGCGGCGGTCGAAGCGGTCGGCGACCGCACCGCCGGGGATCGACAGCAGGAGGAGCGGACCGAGTTGGGCCAGCGTCCCGAGGGCGACGTACGTCGCCGATCCGGTCTGGTGGTAGATGAACGCACCCAGGATGACCGTCTGCATCCAGCTGCCGATGTTGGACAGCAGCGCCCCGAGGTAGACCCGGCGGAACGTCGGGTAGGAGAACGCCGCCCGGGCCCCACCCCGTCGCACCGGCTGGTCGCCGTCGACGATCGCGTCCTCGACCAGCAGCTCGACGCCCGACTCGATCTCCCCTTCGGTGGCCGGGGGCGTCGCCTCCGGCCCAGCACCCTCCGCCCCGCGTCGGGTCGTCCCCGATCCGTCGTCCACCGGTCGTCCCCCGACCCGTCGTCCCCCCAGGCGCACCCCGTCACGTTACGGGCGTGCGGCGGTCCCCCGCCCCGGACCCGACGCACGGGGGCGCTCCGGGCCGGACCGGCGACAGGCGGGGCCCACCCCTGGCCGTACGAACGTATGTTCGCTACCATGGCCCCGATGACCGTCCTCCAGAGCTCCCTGTTCGACACCGGCTCCGAACCGGCACTCCGTCCGCTGGACGGCCTCGTGCGCCGGGTCCCACTCGGCGCCGGCGCCTGGGTCGACCACCTGCCCGGGTGGGTCGAGCGGTCGGACCTCCTCTTCGAGGCGCTGGTCGCCGGGGTCGCGTGGCGGGCGGACGAGCGGACGATGTACGACCGCACCGTCGCCGTGCCCCGGCTCGTGGCCACCTACGGCGTCGGTGCCGCCACTCCCCACCCGGTGCTGGACCGGGCGAGGTCGAGGCTCGCCGGGCACTACCGCGGTCAACCCGGTGCGGAACTGGCGACCGTCGGCCTCTGCCTCTACCGGGACGGGCGCGACAGCGTGGCCTGGCACGGCGACACCATCGGCCGCGGGACGACCGGGGACACCCTGGTGGCCATCGTCTCGCTCGGCTGGCCCCGGCGACTGCACCTCCGGCCGACACGGGGCGGCGGTCCGACCCACTCGTTCGCACTCGGAGGTGGCGACCTCCTCGTCATGGGGGGGACCTGTCAGCGCACGTGGCAGCACGCGGTGCCGAAGACCGCCCGCCCCGTCGGCCCGCGCGTGAGCGTGCAGTTCCGTCCCGCCGGCGTGCGCTGACCGAACCGGCCGACGACCGGCGGTACGCCCCTGGCGCACGCCCGTGCGGTCGGGCGATCGTCCGGACCGATGCCTCCTGGCCCCGCGGTCTGAGTAGGTTGCCGTGGAGATGCCCGAGGAGGCCAGTGGGAGCCATCGAGCTGTGCCGGGAGGGATCGTGCGACGGTTGACGAAGCGACGGACCATCGTGGGCACGCTCGTCGTGGTGGTCGTCGCGCTGGCGGTCGCCGTCTCGTGGCTGGCCGTGGCGGGCGACCATCCCCCGGCCGGGACGACGGGCGGGACCTCGGCGCCGGAAGGATCCTCCACCGCACCCCCCGCCCCGTCGACGACGTCGGGCGGAACCACCGGTGTCGCCCTCGGCGTCTACGTGAAGCCCGATCCTTCGGTGGGCGACGCCGAGACGACACTCAGCCGGTTCGAGTCCACCATCGACCGGCACCTGGCCATCGTCCAGACCTTCACCGGCTGGCAGGACCCATCGGGCGGGATGATCCCCTTCCCCACTGCCTTCGCCACGGCGGCGTCCTCGCTCGGGGCCACGCCGATGATCACGTGGCAGCCCGAGCAGGCCGTCGACGCCGCACAGGCCGGGGGCCGCCTCAGCGACCAGCCCGACTTCTCGCTGGCCGAGCTGGCTTCCGGGCGGTACGACGCCTACATCCGGTCCTGGGCGGTCGAGGCCAGGTCGTTCGGGAAGCCGGTCTACGTCCGGATGATGCACGAGATGAACGACCGGACCTATCCGTGGAGCATCGGTGTCAACGGGAACTCGAGCCCCCAGGGGTACATCACGGCCTGGCGGCACATCGTCGACATCTTCCGGTCCGCGGGTGCCGGCAACGTCGAGTTCGTGTGGTGCGTCGGGGCCCAGCCGGCGAGCCCGGACCCGACGGTGTACTTCCCGGGCGACGGCTACGTCTCGTGGATCGCCATCGACGGGTACAACCGCGGGACGCCCTGGGAGTCGTTCACCACGATCTTCGCCGGGTCCTACCGGGAACTCACCGGGGTGAGCTCGCGCCCGGTGATGATCGCCGAGACCGGGACCGTGGAGCAGCCGGGTGATCCGTCGGCCAAGGCGGCGTGGATCACGTCCGCCTTCGAACACGAGATCCCCGACGGGTTCCCCCGTGTCCGTGCCGTCCTCTACTTCGACGCCCCCGGTCGGGGCTTCTCGTTCGCCCTGACATCGTCGGGTGCGGCGCTCCAGTCCTTCCGCCAGGTCGCCCACGCACCCGGGCTCCAGGCGCCGGCCCCCTCCTGAACGCCTCGGCCCCGGCGGATCCGTAGCTCCGGCGGCGCCGGCCGACGGAGCCGGCCGCCAGCGGGGTGCGAGACTCCCCCCATGACACCGAGGGCACCCGGGTCGCCCCACGCCCACGCGCCCCGTCCGGCCCACGTGCGCACCTCGGCCACCGGCCGGAGCCGGGTGCTGGCCCTCGACGGACTGCGGGCCTTCGCCCTGCTCATCATCATGGGCTACCACTTCGGCGTGGGCTGGCTGCAGGGCGGCTTCTTCAGCCTGGACATCTTCTACGTCCTGTCCGGCTACCTCATCACCGGCCTGCTGCTGGGCGAGTGGGCCCGGGCCGCCCGCATCAAGCTGGGCGCCTTCTGGCTGCGGCGGGCCCGCCGCCTGCTGCCCGCCCTGCTGGTGGTGCTGGTGGTGGTCACCCTGGTGGTGCGCTTCGCCTATCCGGCCGGGCTGTACCCGAACCTGCGCATGGCCGACCTGTCCGCGCTGTTCTACTTCTCCAACTNNTGGCCCCTGGTGGTGGTGGCCGTGCTCCACCTGGGCCGGAAGTTCGACCGGGGCATCGAGCTGCTGCTCGGGGTGTCCCTGGTCGGTGTGGTGGCCTCGGCCACCGAGATGGCCCTGCTCTACCACCCCGGGGCCAACACCACCCGCCTCTACTTCGGCACCGACACCCACGCCCAGTCGATCCTGGTGGGGGCGGCACTGGCCTGCGTGCTGACCCTGGTCCAGCGCCACCGGGGCGAAGACGGCATGGCCCCGGTGGCCCGCTCCACCGGGGCCCGGGTGGCCCTGACCCTGGTGGGCCTGGCCGGGTTCGCCGGCACCCTGGCCCTCACCTACGCCCTGACCGGCACCGCGTCCCTGGCCTACCGGGGCGGCTTCCTGCTGTCGGCCCTGTCGGCCGCGGCCATCATCCTCGGGGCGGTGTGCGTGGCCCGGGGTCCCATCGCCCGGCTGCTGTCGCTCCGGCCCCTGGTGTGGATGGGCACCGTCTCCTACGGCGCCTACCTCTGGCACTTCCCGGTCTTCATCGAGCTCGACGCCGGACGCACCGGACGCACCGGCCTGTCCCTGCTGGCGCTCCGGACCGTCGCCACCTTCGTGCTGGCCGGGCTCAGCTACTACCTGGTCGAGCGGCCGGTGATGGAGGGGCGGTTCTGGCGCACCCTCCGGGCGGCCGGACCGGCCCTGGTGGCCATGGGGGCCACCGTGGCCGTCGTCGTGGTGGGGACGATCGCCCCGGGGGCCGCGGCCG